>JBGSMH010000567.1:0-4373 GCA_041740275.1 Phycisphaerae bacterium | reverse complement strand
TCGTCGGGGCGGCGGCGACGTATTGCTGCAGTTGCTGGGTCACGCGATCGAGCATCGCGATCGCGTTGGGCATATCCGATGACAGCAGCGTCGCCAGCCTCTGCACGCCGCCGCGATACAGCAGGTGTTCACGCTGCAATTGCTTTGCGTGACGACGGGTGTTTTCCAGCTTGGTTTCACACTCCTCCAGCGCCGCCTGACATTTCTTCAGATGCTTTTCTTCGTCGATCGTGGACTGTTGACGTCCCATCGCATCCTTGAAAATGCGCTTTTGTCTCACCGCATCCTTGGCCCGGTTGACCTCTTCATTCCATTTACGGATCTGGCGCGTCCAGAACATCATCTGTTCGGATTCCAGCCAGCTCAATTTACGCGTAATTTCCCCGTCGGCATCGGTCAACGCGGAGTTCGATGATTCGGTGAACTTGATCAATGCCGCCCGGAAAAGGCGGATGACATCGAGGTCTTGTACGCGTGCACCGGTGGCCATGGCTTCCTCACTGCTGGCTGATATAAACCCAAGCCCAACCGATGGTTATACACGACCGATGGGCGCGATCGGGTCAGCGTTGCTTGAGATACTCTTCGATCAACTGCGCTTTCTTTCCGAGAAAAGACACATGTTCGTGGGATTGCTCTAAAAACCCGCCTAAAGTCTTGACGGTCTGTTCAAACGCCTCGGCGAACTTTCGCTGCTCTTGATCGCGCCAATTTTGCTCCAGTCCACGCATCTTGGCGTGCAAATTAGACAAAAGGCCCTGGAGATCGTTGTTGAATCGATTGAGATCCTGAGCGAACCGGCGGAGTTCGATCGGATCGACATTGGCTTTGGACACCTGTGAGTCCTCCTGTAAACGCTTCTGGCTGTTATGAGTATACCTATGTAACGCTGTTAGTTGGAATATTGCCGACTTTCAGAATAAATCAACGGATGGTCCGTTGGAGAGGTAACTAGTCCTAAAGGAGACCCCTATGCGATACGTATCTGCTGTTGTTGCACTCGCCTTGTCGGCGATGCTGGTTATGGTTCTGGCGACCTCGGTTAACGCCGAGATGGCCGCTGCCGGTGGTTCGGTTTCGGGTAAGGTCGTTGACGCGACCGGCGCCGCAGTCGAAGGTGCCAAGGTTGTCGTTATGCCGGCGCCCGCGAAGAAGAATCTCGTAGCCGAAGGTGGCGATGCCCCCGTCAAGCCCGAGAAGCCCAAAGCGGTCGGTGAAGCCACCACGGACGCCCAAGGCGCGTTCAAGATCTCTGGCATCCCCGCCGGCGATTATGTCGTCAGCGCGATGGCCAAAGAAAAGGGTGCAGGTCGCGCCAAGGTGACTGTTGCCGATGGGCAAAACGCCGAAGTCTCGATCGAACTGAAGCCCCGTCAGGCCAAACCCAAACCCGAATAATTTCACCGAACATCTCGGCGAAATAATCTGACGAATCGCTGCTCCCGGAGTTCTGCTCCGGGAGCAGTTCTCATTTGTGCGAGGCAAATAAGTGATTTGGTATTCGGTCCATGCTTGCATTGCGATCCACAAATCTGACAATCGAACATTCCATGAAACAGACCGCGCTTTTCAGATCTTTCTTCTGCCTGATCCTGCTGCTTGCCGGTTCGCTCACCCGCGCCGAATCGCGGATGCTGATCGTCAGCATCGACGGGCTTCGGCCTGACTGCGCCTTGCGCGCCAAAATGCCTGTTCTGCGATCATTGACCGAACGCGGCGCGTTCAGTTTTTGGGCCTACACCACGCCCGTTGCGATCACGCTGCCGAGTCATGCCTCAATGCTGACCGGCGTAACGGTTGAGCGCCATGGGTTCTCGGGAAACGACGACAAAGCCGCCGCCACGCAAAAGATCCAGGTGCCAACGCTCTTTGATATCGCCCGCAAGGCTGGCATCTCAACAGGAATGGCGGCTGGCAAAACCAAGTTCAGCATTTTCAGCGACTCTGGTGCGATCGACCACAGCTGGATAAAGGCCACAACTGATGACAATGTCGCGGGACAGGCAGTGAATATTCTGCGGCAACATCAGCCGCGGTTGATGTTGGTACATTTTGCCGAGGTAGACGGCGTCGGGCACAGCAAGGGATGGGGTTCGCGCGATCAGATCGCGGCAATCGAACGTGCTGATGCGGCGTTGGGTATGGTGATTGATGAACTCAAACGCCTGGAGCTATTCGACAAGACCACGATTCTGATCACCGCCGACCACGGGGGGAGCGGCAAAACGCACGGCAAAGACGACGATCGCAGTCGCTTTATTCCGTGGATTCTCGTCGGGCCCGGCATCGTCCCCAATGTCGATCTATCACAGTTCCGAGAGCTGCAGATCAACACCTATGACACCTTCGCCACGGCATGCAAAATCATGGAGTTAACGACACCCGAAGGCATCGACGGCAAGGCAATCGTCCAGGCGTTCAAAGCGACCGACCTGATGAACAGCCCCGCCCCTGCGACCCAACCGGCCGCCTCGCTGCCGGACGCTCGATCCGACACCGAGAAACGTCGTGACGAGGCAGCGGAGAATCTGAGAAAGATCTCTATCGCAATCCGGGAGTATGCCAAACAGGAATCGCCGCCCTTTCCCCGAGTGTCGGCGACCACGCAGTTCACGCGCGCGGGTCCGCTCAAGCAGGGAATCGGCGGCGATCTGTCCCGTGTGGACGCTCCGGCGACCGCGCCCACCACTGCACCAACCTCCGTACCCACCAATCCAAAATGATCATCGGCCACGGGATCGACATCGTCTCGATTGAACGGCTCAGGCACATGCACGCCGAGCACGGGCAGCGGTTTCTGGATCGCTGTTTTACACTCGCAGAGCAGGCGTACTGCGCAAAGTCCGAGAAACGCTATTTTGAACATCTGGCCGGTCGGTTTGCGGTTAAAGAGGCAATTCTCAAGGTGCTCGGCACCGGCTGGCGCGGCGGTATCCAGTGGACCGACATGGAAATCCTCCCCAACCCGTTCGGCCAGCCCGTGCTAACCCTTACCGGCGAGGCCGCCCGCATCGCGACCACCTGCGGGATCACGCGCTGGCACGTCTCGATCAGCCACATCGAAACCCACGCCACCGGATCGGCGATCGGGGAAAGCTGATCAATCCTTCTGCTTGGCTGCACCGAGTTCCTTGGCGATCTCACTTTCCAATTCATCCAGCTTCGACAACTCGCTCTTTTCCAGCGCCAGCACGTCGGCGGCGATCATGCGGTCGATTTCGTCGTCGGAGACGATCGCAGTGGACGAATCACTCACGCCCGCCCCGCTGGTCTCCATCGTATCGAGAAAAATCTCCATCCGCTCTTCGATGCTCCCGGCCTGGCTCATGGCCTTTTCCCAGTCGGCCTGGGTTTTGGTCAGATCCAGATCGGCAAAAACTTCCCCGACCTGCCGACTCATGATCGCCATGCTCTCGGCGAACTGCTGGCTGGCTTGCGCCTGCTGACTGATCAGCATCGCATTCTTCATCGCCAGTAACTGACGTTCCAACATGCGCTTGATGGTAGCGGTCTTTTTCAGGGCGTTGCGAATGAACAGATACTGCTGATTGTCCCCGATGCGCTTGGCCTGCTGGGCATTCTTGATGAAATCGTCAGAAAACTTCTCCTGCTGACGGATCGATCGTTCGATCGACTTCAGCCCCGTGCGCAACTTCATGTCACGCTCTATCCGACGTTCATCTTTGCTTTTGAACAGTCCCATGGCTAACTCATTTCACCACGAAGGCACGAAAGGCGCGAAGCGGCACGAAAAGAATTCTCAATACAAACACGAATCCGCGAAGAAGCTGCTCGGCGGCGTTATCGACATGAAGATCCGCACCTTCGTGTGGCTTCGTGTCCTTCGAGCCTTCGCGGTAAGACCCCATTATTTCTGCCCCTCGGCCTGTCTGCGCCGGACGGCGGCGTCGGCTTTGTCAAAAGCGTCGGGGGCCTTGACTTTCCCGCGATCCAGTTGATCCCATACGTTCATCAATTCCTGTCCCGCTTGCGTCAAACCCGCCGACGCCATCGCGTCTTCGTCGGCGGTTTTGCCCAGGTCCAGAATCGTATCGAGTCGCTCCTGATACATATCCTGATTGACCTGATCGTCCTCGATCCAGCCGCTGATCTTGACCACATCTCTGTCAGTCAGTTTCAGCCGCCCCAGCGCCCGGCCTTGCTCGTTGTTTTCCTTGATCATGCGCAGCCGCGCGACGGTCATCAATTCCTTGGACCGCAGCGACAACTCCCGCCCGCTCATCAACTGCTCTTGCGTCTTAAGTTCAAAGTCCTGCGCCAAAGCCTTCCGCAACTCCGGCGATTTCTGCGTCGCGCCGAGCTGGAAAATCTTCTGCTTCTGGCCGGCGATATCTTCGATCTTCTTGAGCAAC
>JBGSMH010000566.1:0-3230 GCA_041740275.1 Phycisphaerae bacterium | reverse complement strand
GCGCTGGCGGTGGCGCAGGAGCCGATCGGGTCGCGTGATATGGCCAGGCGGCTGGGGATGGAGGCGACGCGGGCGAATCGGCTGCTCAAAACACTGGCCAGTATCGGCGTGGCGCGGCAGACGCCGGATCGCCGCTACGTCTGTGGGCCCGCGATGCATGTGCTGAGCGCGGCGGCGATGTACGGATCAGGATTGCTGGCACGGGCGGCACAAGCGGTCGAACGTTTGCGGCCTTTCAAAATGCACGTTGCGGTTGGGGTGCTTTGGCAAAATCAGGTCGTCTATCTCTATCAATCGTTGCCGGCCGGATCGCGGCACGATTCGCTGCTGACGCCCCGGCTTTACCCTGCCGAGCGGTCGGGCATCGGGCTTCCGATCCTGTCTCAGAAATCGGATACCCAGGTGCGACAACTGTATCGCGAGGCCGCCCCGCACGGGGGGATCGCCCGATTGCTGCAATCGCTGCGAACCACCCGCGCCAATGGATATGCCTATCTGCAACGTGGCGATTTGCGATCCGAAGATGCACTGGGCGTGGGCATCGGCTCGCCCGCGTTTGCCGGGATCACGCTGGCGGGCGACATCCCGGAATCAATCGTTCCTGACTTGGTCAAGCCACTTAATTTAGCTGCCGCGGAAATCGGCGCGAAGGAGTAAATTGCACTATGGAAACTAAGCTTTTTCAAAACGTCTCGGGTGTCTTTCCTCACCTTGCCCAGATCGGTGATCTCGGTCCGCCACGATCGGAGATCGGTATCGGCTGCCTGATGCCGTGGGCGGGCAAGCTTTATGTGCTCAACTACAACTCCCACAAGGAAAAGTCCGGCCGAGGCGTCTCGCTTCGCCGTATTCATGAAGACATGAGCATGGAGATCGTCCCCGAAACGCTCGGTGTCGACGGTACCTACACCAACCGCTTCGTCCACTTCGATTCGAACCAGATCATCATCGGCCCGCACGTCATCGACGCGAAGCATAACATCCGCACCGTCAAGGAACTCCAACCCCTCCGCGTCTGTGGAACAACCTGGCACATGACCGACCCGCAGAACAAGGTCTATGTGCTGGCGATGGAAGGCGAACTGTTTGAACTCGACGTCAATACGCTCGAGTGCAAACTGGTCTTTGATCTGCAACAGGTACTCGGCACGCAAGGCGAAGGTCGGGTGCATTTCAAGGACTGCTACTGCCAGTTCGGCCGGCTTGTCGTCTGCTCTAACGAGTATCACGAACCGGACTGGAAGCGCGAGCAATCGCAAGGCCGGCTCGCCGAATGGGACGGTAAAGCCTGGACAATCATCGAGCAGAAGCCGTTCACCTGCATTTCTGGCCGGGGCGGATTTGGAGGGACGATCTTCGCCACCGGGTGGGATCAGGCTTCGGCGATCATGAAGGTCTTTACCAACGCCGACCAGACTTGGCGGACGTATCGCCTGCCCAAGGCGAGTCACTGCTTCGACCACAAGTGGCAGACCGAGTGGCCACGCATTCGCGAGGTGGATCATGAGCGGCTTATCATGGATCATCACGGGATGTTCTACGAGCTGTCGCCGTGGGCGTACGGGAATCGTGTGTGGGGCGTTCGCCCGATCAGCACGCACTTGTGGGTGCACGGGGATTTCTGCACCTGGCGGGGGATGCTTGTGCTCGGCGCCGATAACGCATCGCCCTCGCACGGCCAATCACCGACCACCGCCGAGCCGCAATCGGGGATTTGGATGGGCAAGACCGACGACCTTTGGAACTTCGGCAAGCCGAAAGGCTGGGGCGGGCCGTGGTGGGACGAGCCGGTCAAGACAGGCGTACCCAGCGATCCGTACCTGATGACGGGTTTTGAGCACAAGTGCATCGAGATCCGCCATGATGCGGGCAAACCGATCCGGTTTGATATCCAACTCGATATGATGGGACACGGCACGTTTACCCACTACAAGACGCTTGAGGCGACGAACAACGTCATCGACGTCTTCCCCACCGGACTCAGCGCACACTGGCTGCGCATCGTCCCCAGTGCCGATTGCGTCGCGACGGCGCAGTTGCACTACACCTGATGGGTTTGACGCTGCCGCGGGTGTCGGTTGAAATAGTCGGACCATGTGGCGACGTGTCTGGGTGATTTTCTGGCTGATGACGATTTGCGCTGACCTCGCCAGCGCCGGCGTGATCGGACGCGTCGAAACCATCGGCTTTGAATCGCTGATTCGTTCCGATCGCTGGGTGCCGGTGCAGGTTCAGATCACCAGCGATGACGCCGCCCCGCAGGATTATCAGTTGCAGGTCGTTCAGCACGATCTGGACGGCGATGACGTCGTCTACGCCCGCCCGGTGATCGTCAACCCGGGCACCGAAACATTCTGGACCTATTTCAAACCCGAATCGATCCAAGGCGGACTGTCCGGCGGGCCCACCGGGGCGGCGGACCTGTCCAAACGGCTGCGGATTTATCTGGCGACGCCCGATGGCACCAAGCGTGTCGTGCAGTTGAGCGTCGCCGGTGCGGCACCGTTCGTGCTCGATGAATCCGCTCGTGACAAGTCCGACAAGCTGATGGTGATCGCCGGGCGTCGGCTCAATGCCAGCGAGTTTGATGCCGGCAAAAAATCCGTCTTTGGCCTGGCCGAGAACGTCGTCTTTGCGTCGATCAGCCTGCGAACGATGCCCGACAATGTGCTGGGTTACGACGCGGTGGATGCGGTGATCTGGACCGATCTGGAAGTCGATCAACTGGCATCACAGCAATTTCGGGCGCTGCGACAATATGTCGAACGGGGCGGGACACTGGTGGTGCTGCAACACCCCGAAGCGGCGCGGATGGCGAAGCTGAACGACTTTCTGCCCGTGCAAGTCGGTCGGGTCGAGACGACCACACTGACCGAGCCGCTGCGGACGCTGTTGCTTGAGGGTGTGCCCAACGAACCCAATACCGAGACAGGCCGGCGTGTCAATTGGTTTGCCAATGCGACGGGTCCGTTTCGGATGGCACGGTCGCAGGCGTTGCCGGGCGCGATCGTGCCGCACTGGATCGATTGGCCGGACGGATCGCGCACGCCTTACATCGCACGGCATCTCTATGGGATGGGGATGGTCGTGTGGGTGGCGCAGGATGTGAGTGATCCATCCGTGCGGAATGTCGAATTGGGTTGGCCTAACTTTTGGGCAAAAGTGTTGGATTGGCCGATCGGGGGCGTGAGTGGGCGCAACACTTACGATTACATGCGTGCGCCGCCCGT
>JBGSMH010000565.1:0-9503 GCA_041740275.1 Phycisphaerae bacterium | reverse complement strand
TGCAACTCTTGATCGCTCAGATGCACAAACCCTTCGCGAATGGTCGGCTGCAACATCGACGCCTTCAGCGTTTCGATGACCTTCTTCTCTCCAGGCAGCGTGTACTTCATATACGCGCCCAGCTCGAATGCTCCTTCATCCCCGCACAGCCAGATCGCGATGTTGGAATAGCCCGCTTCCTTCAGCAGCCAGTCCATCGCGTGACAGAGCATCTGCTCCAGATCCTTGGACGCACCCACGGTCTTGCGGAAGCTCTCGGCCAGCCGGGAATCCTGCAACTGAGCGGCGACTTCGCCATAGGCGTGCACCAGATCGTTGCACAGAATATCAACTTTTTGACTGACCGTATGACGCGCTTTGTTCAACTCGCGAACCGCGTTTTTCAGTCGTGTCAGGCGACGCTCGTTGCGCTCCATCACCGCCTGCTTGGTCAGGGCCTCGCGAACGTGGCCTTGAATCTGCTCGGCGGAGAAGGGTTTGGGCAGATAGTCGAGCACGCCGTGACGCAGTGCGAAAATCGTGTTGTCGAGCGTCGGCTTCTGCGACATAAACATCGCGGCGGCGGCGGGACTGGTGAGTTTGAGCAGTTCGATCAACTCGGTGCCCGATCCGTCAGGCAGATTGATATCCGCGATCAATAGTTGCACGACCTCGCGCTTAAGCACGCGCCGTGCCTCTGCCATCGTGCTGGCGACATGCAGTTTGCACTTGATCGCCGGCGCGACCACGTCGCGAAACAGATCGAGCATGTCCGGCTCATCATCGACGACCAATACAACCGGGGCGTCGGATTTGGTCTTGGTGTCCAGTTCGGCTACGAGCATTTCTACCACTCCAGATTAAGTCGCCTGCTTGAGTTTCGGCACGATTGCTTCGCTCTTTTGCGTCGCCGCCGGGAGCAGGATGATCACCCGCGTACCGGCGTTGGGCTGGCTTTCGATTCTCATCGAACCGCCCGAACCTTCGATCCACCGCATTGCCTTGGCCAGGCCCATGCCCTGACGTCGGCCTGCGGTCTTGGCACTGAAGAACGGATCGAATGCGTGCCGCAGCACATGCTCGTCCATCCCCAGGCCGTTATCATTGATACTCAGCACCAACTGCTGGCTGAAGGCATCAAAACTGCCTGTCAGCGAAATCCTGCCGGTCTGGGCGTCAGTGGCCTGCACCGCGTTGGTGACAATCTCAGCCATTGCCGCACCCAGTTGCCGGGCATCGACGTGAGCGTCAGGGATATCCGCAACGTTCACTTCAATAAGCCTATCGGCGATATCGGTGGACTCCTTAGTCAGTTCGATTGCTGCGTCAAAAAGCCCCACCACGCTCGCCGGGGCGATCGTCGGCGTCTGCGGCTTGGCGAATGCCATCAACTCCGTGATGATGTTGGAGAGCGATTGACTTTTTTCGAAGGCCAATTGGGCGTGGGCACGTTGCTTGGGGTCAGATAATGTCGTGGCCAGAAGCTGTGATCGACCCGAAATCACCGCCAACGGGTTGTTCATCTCGTGCGCCGCACCGGCGGCCATTTCGGCGACGGTGGTGAGCATGCGCGATCGCACGATCTCACTCTGCACGCTCTGCAAACGCCGATTCGCATCGGCCAGTTGTTCGGACAATGCACGGGCTTCATCGCGAATCTGACACGTCCGAAGGGCCAATCCCCACCCGCTGGCCAGGGCAGATAGCTCCTGATTCTGCATACTCAGACGTTGGCTTTCGCCCGCAGAGGCGCCCCAGACCACACCACCGATACAGTTTCCGTCGGCCTCCAGACAGATCCAGTACCGACTCTCGCCGGCCAGTCGGGGAGAAAAGGACTGCAAAAGCCACTCCATCGACGCCCCGGCGGTTCGCACCGGACCTTCGCCCGATGCCGCTCGCTGCGGTGCCTGCACCTGATTGACCGCATCCGGACCATTCAACTCGACCAATTGTGTCTGTAACAAATGCCCCGATCGGTCGATCAGCGACACCTCGGCCGCCGGTGCGCCCGGCGCGAGCGAAAAGACGGCGACCACCGGCGTTTCCAAAACGGTGGCGGCGGTCTGACCGATCGCGTTGGCGACCACCGCAGGCGGTGCATCGGGCCTCAGTTCACTCTGAAACGCCGCCAGTGCTTCAAAATACTTAGCACGGATCGACAGCTTGCGATTGCGAGAGGACAACTGATCGCTGACGCGTGAAAGTTCCTTGTGTGCCTGCTGAATCGCCTCGCGATAGAGGTCATGCGCCTCTGCCGTACCCAGACCAAGTGCGCGGGCGCGGGATTCGACTTGTTCGACCAATTTTCCGTTGACGCTTTCGATCTGTTGCGGGAGCAACCCCAGCGCATCCATCAACGTCGCACGGGTGATCGGGAACGTGTAGTTGCCGCTGTAGCCCAGGTGCTGTTCGCGCACCAACAGGTCGGCCAGCGTGACCAGATTGACGAGTTTTGCGTTGCGGACCGAAGCGGGCAACGCCTGGGGCAATTGTCCGTGCAGCCAGATCGCATCCCGCATCGATGCCGGTAACTGCCACCGTTCGGCCATTCGTTTGCCGATGATGTTGTGGTCTACGCCGATCACCTGCCGCTCGACGTCGCCGATGTTGCCGCGGATCATGTCGACGGCTTCAACCACCCGCGCGAACGATTTTGGGATCGCCGCGTCGAGTGCCAACTTGCCGATATCATGCAACAGTCCGGTGACGAACGCCTCGGAAGGGTCTATCCCTGCGTTTTTGCCCCAGTTGCCGCGAATCTCGGTTGCCAGCAGTTCGCTGGCGCAGCCGACCGCGATGCAGTGTTTCCAGAACTCCGCTCGGTTGAACGCCGGGGATTTTGATGTATTCGGGTCAAATGTCGCCAGAACCGACACCGCCAGCACCGCGCATCGGACGGTGTCAAAGCCCAGCAGCACGATCGCCCGCTCGATGGATTTGACCTCTCCCGACACGCCCGTATCGGCTCGATGAACCAATTGCAGAATGCGTGTCGCCAGCGCCGGATCGGATTCGATCAGCCGGGCGATTTCTCGCACCGACGCCGTATCACTCCCCGCCACCTGCAACACCCGCATCGCGACCGTGGGCAATGTGGGCAACTGATCCAGTTGATGCAGGATCAGGCTGAGGCGGGTGTTTGAAGGTTGGCTGTTCACTGCCGTAGCGTGGGCCTCTGGCCCACACGTTTACTTTTGAATCAGATGGGGCGTGAAGCGGACGCTGAATTCGGAGTCCAACTCCAAACTCCAAACGTCAAACTCCAAACTTTTCCCCGCCCACTACTCCTCAGACCGCAAGCAACTCGCCAATCCGCTCAATCAACTTCTCAATATTGAACGGCTTCTTAACAAAGTCGTCGGCCCCGGCGCGCTTCAGTTCGTCGATCTCGTCCTGGTTGACCACGCCCGAGACGATGATGATCTTGGTGTCGGCAAACTCTTCCTTGGCGCGAATCGTTCGGCAGACGACGTTGCCGTTCACGTCGGGGAGCATGTAGTCCAGGATGATCAGATCGGGTTTGAACTCATTGGTCACCATCCCAGCGTCATAACCGGTGGCGGCGGTCTTGACCTCGAATCGCCCATCGCGCTCCAGCACATCGACGAACAACTCCACGATCTCCGGATCATCGTCCACGACCAGCACCTTCAGCTTGCCGTTGTCGAGATTGTCCGGCGGAATGCTGTTGTCTTTCATAAACGCGATCAGCGCATCCCGGGGGATTCGCCTGAATCGCGATCCGGGCACGCGAAAGCCCTTCAGCCGGCCACTATCGAAACAACGGATAATGGTCTGCTGGCTAACCTTGCAGATTTCAGCGGCTTCGCCGGTCGTAAATACCGTTTTCATACGAGCACCTATCGTCCTTCGGACATTATCGGACCATGCCTGCACCTTCATTAAGGCTTATCAGGCTTATCCATCTTTCCCATTTGAACATCGGGTGACAAAAGAGGCAACTTGATAGAATTGGCGTTAGTTGGGGGTGGCGGGTAAATTGGGACCATGCCCAATCTCACTATCGAAGGCGTCGGTTCGTTCCCCATCCCGAGCGGAAAACGCCTGATTAACGCCATCATCGACGACGCCAAGGCCGACCAGCACCACTCCTGTGGCGGGAATGCCAAGTGCACTACCTGCCGGGTACAATTTGTCGCAGGGGAGCCCAATAAGATCACCCAGGCTGAAAAAGACCTGCTCGCCGGGTCCGGGCTCGACAAAGAGCCCGGCGTGCGATTAAGCTGTCAGATCGCCTGCGACGCCGATATGTCGATCAAATTGATCTTCCCCAAGCCCCCGCTGAAAAACCCGCCACACCCCACCGATGACATCCAGCCGGCCCCGGTTTGGACGGAAAAGTAAGAAACCCGCATTTTTGAGACACTCCATGGTTGAAAAAGCAGTGATATTGGCGCGCGGCCTCGGCACGCGGATGCGCAAGCAGGACGCCGGTGCCGAACTCGACGAAGCGACCGCCCAGATCGCCTCAACGGGCGTAAAAGCAATGATCCCCACGCTCGGGCGACCGTTTCTGGATTTTTTGCTCTCCACGGTGGCCGACGCGGGGTATCGCAAGGCGTGCCTGATTATCGGACCCGAGCACCAGGAAATTCGGGATTATTACGGCTCGACGCTCAAGACGAGCCGCATCGAGATCAGTTTTGCCGTCCAGGAAAAGCCACAGGGCACCGGCGACGCGGTTCGCCCGGCCGAGGCGTTTGCTGGCGGCGATCCGTTCCTGATGATCAATTCCGATAACTTCTATCCCCCCGAAGCCTTGCGTGCCCTACACAGCACGACCGCCCCGGCGATCGCTGTGTTTGAAAAAAACGCGATGCTCGCCGGGAGCAACATCGCCGCCGACCGGATCAGCAAGTTTAGTGTCGTTCGCATCAATCCCGACGGCACGATGAAGCAGATCATCGAAAAGCCAGACGAAGCGACGATGGCCAGCATGGGCGACGAGATCTATGTGAGCATGAATTGCTGGGTCTTTGGCCCGGGCATATTCAAAGCCTGTGCCGCCATCCCCCCGAGCCCGCGCGGGGAGTATGAGATCACCGATGCGGCCCAGTATTGCATCGACGTGTTGGGGGAGAAATTGAAGGTCCACAAGATCGCCGCCCCGGTGCTGGATCTGTCGAGCCGCGCCGATATCGCCAGTGTGACCGACAAATTGCGCGGCATCACCGTGCGGCTGTAGAACGATTCGTCCTTCTCACGGCGTGATCTTCGCCAACTCGGCAAGCTGATCATCGTCCAGCGTTTGATCAAATATCGCCAACCCGCCGAGCAAGCCGCGGAAGCAATTGGATTGAACGGTCCCGTGTTCCACTGGCCGTCCATCCACCATCTCGACGCGTTCGGGCCTTTCGACCGCACCGACCGTGAAATCCGCTCCACTTTCGCCGCCATCGAATAACCCGTGCGGGTAGTGGTACGGATTGCGATCGCCTCGGGCGTCGAGCTTGCCATTGAGATACGCCCGCGCGTATTGCCCGTCATAGCTGATGGCCACACATTGCCAGCGATCAAACGGCACCGGCGTCGCGCCGATCGCGGCGTCCATGCAATACCGATACCCCGCCGTCGGCCCGCCAACATGGGAGATGTGAGCACAAACCTGCTCGGCACTGTCATGGATTCGCAGATTCAGAAACAGGCAATATTGACGCTTGCCGTGCTCGTTCCACATCCCCGTCAGCGCCTGGCAGTTGTGTGCAAAGGTCGGATCGGCCCGGCGTTTGACCCATGCGACAATCGTGAAACGCGCCGCCGGACCGGCGAAGTTCAATGCCGGGCAATCGCGTCGGTCAATCTGCAGACAAGGGCCGGTCAACTCTGTGGTGTCGAACAACGCCGAATGATTGCCAAAAACGCCCTCATCCGCCCGCCGGACGACCCCACCGCGCTCCTTGAGCGCATACCGATGACGCCCCACCGCAACCCGCGGCGAGCCGGGGGCTTCCTGAAACGTCCAAAAACTCACCAACGACGGCATCCTGATCAACCCGTCGATCGCGTCTTTCATCACAAAAACCTTTCCTCAAGCCCGAATGCCCAAATCCGCCGGATCGGATCGTAATGACCGAAAGCCGTTACGCAAAGATCGCATTGCATACAAAGAATATTGACCCACGTTTGAAATTGCCGCCACTCTCTAGGATGATCGTGTCAGACCATCATGCAGCCACACCGTTCCATGTCTTTCGCTCCCTTCGCCCGCCGCCGGGGGTTTACGTTTATTGAGTTGCTGGTGGCGATCATCATCTTCGCGCTGATTCTGGCGTGTGTGGTCCCGTACGTTCTGGCATCGCGTGAGGCGTCGCGGCGGGTGCAATGCCAGAACAACCTCCGCCTGATCTTCTACGGGATGGCCAACTACCAGAAGGCCAACCATCCGCTGGGCTATCCGCGAACGCGATTTGATCTCAAACAAGCCGCCTGGACCGCGTATACCGGCGCGGATGAGGCCAATCCGTTCCGGGCCGATAGCTCGGTGGCGGTCAACGATGTAACGGCGTCGCTGTGGCTGATGGTGCGGACGGGATATTTGCCCGATACTTCGGTCTTTGTTTGTCCATCGAGCGATCGCGTGCGCGATCCGATGACCAATCTCGCCGGGGCCAAGGTCAAGCCCGACCAACGCGGCAATTTCCGCTCTCACCGGCACCTGGCGTATTCAATCCTCTCTCCGTTCAATCCGCTGGATCAGGATACATGGGCCTGGAACGACACCCTCCCCAGCGAGGTGGCGCTCCTGTCCGATATGAACCCCGGCGTTGGTGGCGATGACGATGTCGCCGCGCCCCAGGCCGGCGACGACGCGAAACGCCTGCAACTGGCGAACAGCCGCAACCATGGCAAGCGTGGTCAGAACGTCCTTTACGCAGGTGGAAATGTGGCGTTTGTCCCGCACGCGTTTGTCGGGATGGGATATGCCCGTGCCGAGACGCAGAACAAGCCGTCGCTGAAAATGGGCGACAACATCTTTACCTCGCTACGCGGCCCGCCCAAAACGCCCGATGGCGCACCCCTATTCGATGGCCCGGGCGTCTTCGGAACCAACGTCGCGCCAAGCTGGACCTACGACAGCTACCTCATCCCGTCGGATGATCAGTAGACCGTTTTAGGATGAGTTCCGGCGCTTTGGTTACCAAACGGAGGCAAAATAAGACTTGATAGTCTTTTTACTGCTGTTAGACTGGTTCGCAGCGATGAAAGATCCGATCAAAGTCTATGATGCCCGATGGGAAGCCACTGAGTTTTCAGACGAACAGGTCAAACGCCTGTTTGAAGCGACACTCTTATACGCGTTCGAATTAGGTGTGCGAACCGTCACCTTTGGCCGCGACGCGCGACTGGCGGCGGGGCATGTGATGGAGATCGGCGTGGAAACCGCACTGGCGGCGGGGTTCCGAACTCTGGTCAACCCAAACCCCATCAGCACGCCCCAATCCTATTTCAATACCCTGTACCACTCCCAGGAAAACCGCAACACCATCGGCCTGACCGTCACCGCATCGCATAATCCCAGCCAATACGTCGGCGTGAAGTTTGTCGTCCCGGTTGTCCACGCCATCGGATATGACTGCGGTCCGTCCGGCGGGCTACGCCGAGTCCGAGAGATCTATCACTCCAACGCCCGACTCCCCACCACCGGCGGCGGTAAGCCGGAGTTGATCCATCTGCAAGACCAATACATCGATTTCTCCCTCAAGACCGCCGGTGTAACCGTCGGCGGACTGTCGGGCATGAAGATCGTCCTCGACGCCTTCAACGGATCGGCCGGGCCTGAAATATTCCAAGCCCTCACCCGCGCCGGCGCGGATATCACCCCGCTTCGGCTCATTCCCGACGGGACCTTCCCCACCGGATCGCCCAACCCCACCAGCCAAGGGAAGATGAACAACGCGATCGAACTGGCACAAGAAAACGGTGCCCATCTGGTCATCGGCGTAGATGGTGATGGCGATCGGATTGTCTTTGGTGATCATCGCGGATTGCTCACGGCGGGCTTTGCGTTCGTTCCGATCCTCAAGGCATGTCTGGAAGGCACTGCCGCGGGTGCATCCGCACTGTATGACCCCAAGGTCAGCCCGCTGGCTCTGGCCGAGTGGGGTAAGCTGGGCGCAAACCCCGTACTCTTTCGCAACGGGCATTCACAAATCAAAGACTACATGACCCGCACCCACGCCCTGGCGGCGGCGGAGGAGTCGGGGCACTACTACCACCGCATCCAGCTCAATGATCTGGTCATCAGCGGCGAAAACTCCATCCTCACCATCCTGTTGCTGGCCAAAGCGTTGCAGGCCGACCGATCGCTCATGGATCGGCTATGGGATTTGCAGAACCAGATCGTCACGACAGGCGAGTTTAACTATCAGTTCCCCGACGACGCGACGCGCGATCAGGCCCTGAAGACCGTCATTGAACTTTTTGCAAAAGACAAGGCAATCATCACCACGCACACGCCGGACGGGATTGATCTGGAAGGGACGTGCGTCAACAAAGGCGTTGATCTCAAGCCTGGCGCGGTCAAACTGGATAAGGGTTGGTACAGCGGATATTTCCGCGTGGCGACCAACGAAAAAGGCGTGGTGCGCGGCTATCTGACCGCCGGTGAATCGGCGACCGGAAAAGCTGTCGAAGACGCCGCACGATCGATCCTTGGCGAAACATTTGGCGGCAAGGTGGTCGAGTAATTTATCCCGATGCGGCGTGTCGGGAACAGAAAGTGGTGGCGAATGACGACACAGACGAAACCCGAAACCGCAGACGAAGTGCGCATTCATGAAGTGCCGGAGTTCAGCTACTTTTACAGGCACTGTCGCGTCTGTCACGACACGATCAGCGAAGCGGTCGCCGACTGCATGGTGCAATTGCTGGAAATGACCGAAGCCCGTCGCATCGCCGCCACCGGCAATCTGCTGCTGGTGTATCGCGGCAACGGAAATGATCAGGATGATTCGTTCGACTTGTGGGTCGGTTTACCCGTGCTGAACGGCACGCACCCGAGCGCCCCTTTTGAGGTGACGCGCCTTCCCGCGTTCCGCTGCGCCGCCGCCGTCCACGTCGGGGCATCCAAGGACATCGGCGAGACCTACGGCAATCTGCTGCACGCCATCCGCGCCGCCGGGATGGAGCCCACCCGCGACATCCGCGAAGAATACCTCCACTGGGAAGGCCGCCAATCCGACAACGACATCACCTGGGTGCAGGTGGGGGTTAAGTGACCGCGAGTCGTCGGCTGTGACTGGCAAGTTTTTACGGCACAGAAACCGCATACACCAGTACGATCCCGATGACCGTTATCCCCAGCGCAATCACACCGATCGTGCGCCGTTTGGCCAGGCTTTGCCAGAGGATCAGGCCTGTGATTGAGGCGATCACCAAGAGGATTGCGGTCACATCAAGCAATAATCGCCACGCGGCACCAGCCTCGCGGGCGGTGTGCAAACGCGCCAGCCAACCCAGCACGCCGCGCGTCTGAGTCGAGATCTCGGCATTCCCGTCGG
>JBGSMH010000564.1:0-4807 GCA_041740275.1 Phycisphaerae bacterium | reverse complement strand
CTGGGGACCGATTCGATGTTGTGGGCGAGGATTTCGGGGCGTTCGTTGATCACCAACTGCAGAGCGTCCCAATCGCCGCAGAAATCGGGGATGAGGACTTCGACGCTGGTTCCGGGGGAGTGGGTGCGGATTTGTCGGATCGTTTCTGCCCAAATACCCGCCCCGCCATCGGGTAATTCGTCGCGATTGACGCTGGTGATGACCACATGCCCCAGCGCCATCACCGCCACCGCCTCGCCGACCCGTCGCGGTTCGTCCAGATCCAGTTCAGGCGGTCGGCCGGTCGCGATGTGGCAAAATCCACAGGCGCGGGTGCAGACATCGCCCAGGATCATCAATGTCGCGGTCCCTGCCGACCAGCATTCGCCAATGTTCGGACACTTGGCGGACTGACAGACCGTATGCAGCCGATTGTCATCGACCAGCCGCTTGAGTTGTGCATACCCCTCGCCGCCCGGCATGCGCATCTTCAACCACCCCGGTTTGCGGGCGGGTTTGGGTTCGTCAGACATCACCAGATGGGAAAGTGAAACAGCCATTTGATTGTTTTATCCTAGGCGGACCCCGCTCGAATCACAACCGCAGCAAAACCCGGGTGTTGTAACGCAAAGTCGCATTTCGGCTCTGCCAACTGCCCACCGCCCACTGCCCACTTTTTTCATTTGTTGCATTTGTTGCATCGGCTTTGGTCCATACGAAAATCGTAACTCTTGGCCGCCGCTGGACTTGACGATTCTTGACTCCCCAAAGTGTTGCGCGCCAGCGTGCAACTGTTGCATTTCCTACCTTTCCGGCCGGAGTTCAGAGCTGCCTGTTCGATTGCCAAGGAACGAACTATCAGCCAATTGTATCCTCCCCAGCCCCAAAAGTCGGCGGTAAAAGCAGGCAAATCCGCCGATTTTCCTGACCCCCCTGACACAATGCTGTCACTGCCCGTGGGCGACGCGGTCTTTTAGGGCGCCGACCCCATACGAATTCTGACTTCGGGCCGATCAGAATATTCACCGTACGATCGGTGGCCGCTCGATGCCCGGCAGGTGATTCCAGAAACTCAAGAAAGCGTCGTACGGATCGGGCTTGGCCGATTCGCCGTCCCAGTACCGAACCTTCATCCACACCGCCAAGTCCAGCAGCCGCCCGCGTTCGATCCAATCCGGCACGTTCTTGTCCAGAAAACGCTTCCACGCCAGGCCCAGCTCAGCCGCCGTCAGCTCTCCATGCAAGTGATGCCGCGCCAGCAGCCATCCCATCTTCGTCGGGCCACTCTGATGTTTCTTCAACGACGGCGCATCGGGCATCCACTTGAGAAGCCGCGTGTAATCACCCGCCGCGACGAACTGACGGACAAACCATTCGCGCCAATTCGAGCTCCGAGTGGCAGACTCCTCTTCCTTCTGCACCAGAAACCGATCCATCTCCTCGGCCACCATCCGATACGACTCAACGTCGTGCCGGTTCTCCAGAAACCAATAACACAACGCGAGATGGCCGTGCCATTCGCTTCGGGTGAGACGATCGGTAAGCGGTCGCTGACGGGGCGGAACACCGTCCATGTGGTCAGGAATGACCGTGGGGATGGGCAGTGACAGCTGAGCTCCGAGCATGGGAGCAGCCTCCGCAAAGAACCGTTTCGCCAACACCACATCGCCAAACTCTAGTGCGCCCAGACCATGCTCGAAGTGGCATTCGCCATCGACAATGAACTGCGGGTCTAGACTCTCCTGAATCCGTAGGCGGACGTCGGCCGCTATGCCTGCGATATCGGATGGTTTCATCGCGGCACCGACCTTAGGTCATACACCCAGTTTCGTGCACGACCGAATGGTACGGTTCGCACGGATATCAATGAACTAGTTGAAAGTGCAGTGAGATACCGAGACTCGTCGGGAACCGAGATGTAACCGAGCCGTCGACCATCGATGACGATCTTCCTCGCCTCCGCCACCGCATTCCTCAGCCGATCCGACCCCGCATCAAACGTGCTGCTCATCCTCAGGTTCGTCACCCGGCTTCGGTACTTCGCATCCCAGAACGTGATCCGCCCGGTGAGCCTGTTGTAGCTGATCAGATCGGCCCCGTGGGTTCCGTACTTGCCACCCACGCCAATCACCCTATGCCACGGCATCGCTTCGACCATCGCCTGCAACTTTAACTCCGAATACACCGCCCGGCGAATCATCGCATGACCGGCGGCCGCTCGATACCGGGCAGGTGATCCCAGAACCTCAGGAAGGCGTCATACGGATCGGGCTTGACCTTTTCGCCGTCCCAGTACCGAACCTTCATCCACACCACCAGGTCCAGCAGGCTGCCGCGTTCGATCCAATCCGGCACGTTCTTGTCCAAAAAACGCTTCCACGCCGTGTCCAGTTCTGTCGGCGTCCGCTCGCCATGCACATGATGTCGGGCCAGCAGCCACGCCATCTTCATCGGCCCGGATTGGTGCTTCTTCAGCAACGGCGCGTCCGGCATCCACTTCAGCAGTCGATCGTAGTCCTTCGCCGCGATGAACTGCCGACAGAACCACTCCCGCCATTCGAAACTGCGGCTCACCGCTTCCTCTTCCTTCTGCACCAGAAACCGATCCATCTCCTCGGCAACGAGTTGGTACGACTCCTCATCGTGTCGGTTCTCAAGGAACCAATGGCAGAGGGCTTGGTACCCATACCATTCGCTCCGTGTAAGGCGATCGACCAACCTCTCTATCTCGCTTGATAACTGCCTATCTCTACCATCGGAATAGACGTTCGACAGTACAAGCCGAAAGAACCTCGACGCCAAGTCCAAATGACCGTAGGCCGCGCTACTAACCCCACTTGAAAAGTCGAACGCGGAAGAAACTCGGAAAGAGTTGTCGTCCAGTTTCATCAAACGAAATTGGCGTTCGTCGGCGATTGCCGACGCGGAGGTGTCGATTATCACGGCAGCACCCGCGTTCCCGCCGAGAGCGAACGTAACAGGGTCGGTTCTCGTATTCATCGATCGGCCTCGTAACTGTTTACCTTCCCGCATGGAGTCTAGCGGGTGTCGTTCAGCAAGGCACCGCGCTATGACCTCCCAAGTGAAAAAATTGGCAGGCCAGAACGAATCAGACATTGTCATTGAGATAATTAATCAAAAGACGTAGGCCGCCCTGGTCGCGTTTGTTGAAGGCGAAAGTCAGACGGGGCAGGTGGGCAATGGCCGGTTCGTCGCGCTCAATGGGGAGGGCATCGACGGACTCGATCTGCCCTTTCTTGCACAGCTTGGCGAACTTTTTGCGAATCTCATCCAACTGCGTCGCGCTGGGTTTGCGTTGCATCCGCAGCACGCACATGTCGCGGACATAGCGGATGCTGTGGTAGGTGTTGTAATAGTGCGTCACCTCGCGGACGGCTTCGTCCATGTCCTGGGTGATCTTGTAGAGGTGCAGGTCATCTTCGCTGATCAAACCGCTGGTCAAAAGGTGATTTTCGACCATGTTTTTCCAGCCGCCCCAGAAGGTTGAGCCGGGGTGATCGACCAAAACCACCGGCATCGGGGCGCATTTGCCGGTCTGGATGAGGGTGAGGACTTCAAAGCCTTCATCCATCGTCCCGAACCCGCCGGGAAAGAGGGCGATCGCGTGACTGGAGCGGACGAACATCAATTTTCGGGTGAAAAAGTATTTGAAATTGATGAGTTTCGGATCACCTTCGATGAATTCGTTGGTGCTTTGCTCGAAGGGGAGTCGGATCGCCAGTCCGAATGACGGTGCGGCACCCGCGCCCCCGTGCCCCGCCGCCATGATCCCGCCGCCGGCACCGGTGATGACCATCCAACCGAGGTCGGCGATGCGTTTGCCGAACGCCTCCGCCGCAAGGTAATCAGGATGATCGGTTCGCGTGCGGGCTGAGCCGAAAATGCTGATTTTGCGGACGTCTTTATACGGCGAGAAGATCTTGAGCGCGTAGCGCAGCTCTTTGAGCGACGTATTGATCAACTTCAGATCGGCCCGGTTGTTGTCATCGCGAAGCAGTTTGAGTGCGGTGACGATCATTTCGGAGATCAGGTCGCCATCGGGCAATTTGGCAACTTCCTCCAGCAATCCGGTTGCCTGCTGATGCACGCCTTCCATCTGCTCGCGCGAGACGGAGTGTGTCGTCTCTTTGGTTTCGATCGTGTCTTCGGCCTGCTGTTGGACGGGAACTTGGTCTTCGGTCACTTTTCAAATACTCCTGAATCGATAATGACCCTATCGTATCAAGATCAGATTAACGCCGCGAACCGTGCGTGGAGAATCGCGTGGGTGAGGATAGGATGTATCTATGATCGAACGTCGCAAGACCAGACAGATAGTTGTGGGTGATGACCGCGTTGGCCGGGTGCGCGTGGGTGGGGATGCGCCGGTAAGCGTGCAGACCATGACCGCAGGTTATACGTACGAAATCGACAAGTGCGTGGCCGAGATTCACAAACTCGCCGCCGCGGGGGCGGATATCGTTCGGGTGGCGGTCCCGGAGAAAAAAGACACCGAGGCGCTTAAATCCATCCTTCCCCAGATCACGGTCCCGATCGTGGCCGACGTGCATTTCCATTTTCAGCGCGCCCTGGAATCGCTGGAGGCGGGTGTTCACAAGATCCGACTGAACCCGGGCAACATCAATGACCGAGCGCAGGTGGAGAAGGTGATCGATGCCTGTAAAGAGCGATCGATCCCGATTCGCGTAGGCGTGAACGAAGGGTCGATCATCGAACGCAAAGACAAGCAGAAGCGCATGAAAGAGCTTGGCGGCGTGTTCGGTGACAATAAATACGGGCACTTCATGGCGATCATGATCGCCAAGCT
>JBGSMH010000563.1:0-3255 GCA_041740275.1 Phycisphaerae bacterium | reverse complement strand
AACGTCTTTCTTGTCGGGACGTTATCGACCCGTTAACATCGTGAAACGCGTACACCACCATAGTTCGATTGCGTTGGCCGGGGAGTTTGAGCCTATGAAGTTGATTGTCACGATCCCCGCCCAGAACGAAGAAAAGACGATCGGACAGGTCGTCTCGGATGTTCCACGCGATATTGAGGGGATTGATGAAGTCGAAGTGATCGTCTGCAACGACGCATCCACCGACCGGACGGCGGAACTGGCCGAGCAGGCGGGCGCGATCGTGATCGACATTCATGGCCGACCCGGCCTCGGGCGCGTCTTCCGCACCGGATTTGAACGTGCCATGCGCCGCGGTGCCGACATCATCGTCAATATTGATGGCGATGGTCAGTTCAACCCCCAGGACATCCGCAAACTAATCCAGCCGATCCTCGATGATCAGGCCGATTTTGTCACTTGCTCTCGATTCAAAGACCCCGCCTTGCACCCGACGATGCCGACGGTGAAGTTTTACGGAAACGCTGCCGTCACGCGGATCATCAACTGGGTGTGTGGCGGGACGCAATTTTCCGATGTCTCCTGCGGCTTTCGCGCCTTCAACCGCGAAGCGATGTACCGGATGACGCTCTTCGGGCGATACACCTACACACAGGAATGTTTTATCGACCTGTTCAGCAAAGGCGTGCGGATCGCCGAAGTGCCGCTTCGCGTTCGCGGCGTGCGCGAACACGGCAAATCGCGGGTTGCTTCGTCGATCATCAAGTACGCGACCAACTCCCTGCCGATCATTGTCCGCGCCATGCGCGACATTCAGCCGCTGAAGTTTTTCGGCGGGATCGCCATCGGGTTCTTTATCGTCGGCTTCCTCAGCGGGCTTTTCATCACCATCTGGTATCTGAGCAACAATCTGAAAACCAGCCCGTATTCCAGCCTGATCTACATCGGCGGTGCGTGCGTCATCCTCTCGTGCATCTTCGGCGTACTTGCGCTATTGGCGGACATGCTCGGCAGGCATCGCAAGATTAGCGAAGAAATGCTTTATCTGGCCCGCCGACGCATTTACAGCAGCAAACGCACGATCAAAGTCGCGTTGCCCGATGAAAACCATCAGGCCGGTCTGCCCACGCTCTCCGACGCCTGGGCCCCGATCATCCGCAGCATCGGCGACCACCACGAGCACCGCGATACCGAAGTCGAGGTCACCTCCGATCGACCGACCAAAGCCGCGGTGTAGGAATTCAACTCAATCGAACAGTCGCAACTGCGGATCCGGTTTGGCCAGATCCGCGTTGATGCCTTTGGCGCGGAGCGTATCGACGAATTGCTCGAAGCCGTGCAGCGTCAACACCTTTTTCGGATTCACGCGTTCGACCATCTCCAATAGCTCGTCAAAATCGGCATGGTCGGAGATGGGCAACGCATGATCGACGCCGAAGCGAAACTTCGCGCCTTTGAGCAGCGACCAGCCGGAGCACATGATCGTCACTTTTTTATCAAAGTGGTCGATAAAGCCCGATCGCGCTACCGATGGCGGTGCGACCAGCACGCCACGTTCTTCAAGCGGAAGCGCTTTATTGCCTTTGAAATCGACCGCCCGGTACCGTCGGCGGGTGCCGAACGTCACGCCGTGCCGCTCGTAGACATCCGACAGATTATTGACCGCACCGTGTTCGGTGACGATAAACCCGCCGTCGGTGAGGATGCGGACGATCTCCTGGGCTTTTCCGAGTGAATATCCCATGACGATCGGCTGAATACCCTCTCGAATCGCGGCCGCGACGATCTCCAGCAACTGCGTCGCGACGGCGTTTCTGGGCGGGAAGCGAAACGCCGGCTTGCCGTAGGTGGTTTCCATGATCAGCACCTCGGCCTGCACGGGCTCTGCGATCGGGACGGTGAGCGACTCGCGCAGTCGAAAATCGCCGGTGTACAGAAGCGACCCGCGATCGTTCGTCAGATGGATCATCGCCGACCCCAGCACATGCCCGGCCGAGTGCAGTCGAACACGGGTGTGGGCATCGAGCGCATGTACCTGACCAAAATTGAGCGAGATCGCCCGATCCCTGTCGACTTTGGTTCGCAAAGCCGCCAGATCAATGGTTTGCGGCGTGGCGATGATCTGTCCATGGGCCCCGATGTGATCCGAATGCGCGTGCGACACGAACGACCGCGCCCGCGCTTTGCGCGAATCCAGATACAACGCCTCAGCGTCCCCGTCGCCGCTGATGCGTAACGCGTTATCCCACTCGATCATCCCCACATTGTAAGCGGCATTTTTGGTCCGAGCATCCATCGGTAGAATGCGCTCGATGCAAGACCGGCTATTTATTGGGGCGATGTCGGGGACCAGTGCCGACGGGGTGGATGCGGCGATGGTGCGGATCGGCGGGACGGGGTTGACGATGCGCGCAGAACTGCTCGGACATGTCGAAACCGCATATCCGAGCATATTAAGACAGCAGATCGCGAGTGCCCGATCGGGCGAACCGGCGGGGCTAAGCGATCTGGCGAATCTGGCGCGGGACGTCTCGCGGGCGTATGTGGGCGCGATCGAGCAACTGCTGCAAAAGCTGGGGATTGAACCGGAGCGGGTTAGTGCGATCGGGGCGCACGGGCAGACGTTGTTTCATTCGCCGCCGTTGACGATCCAGTGGCTTGATCCGGCGTTGTTTGCACAGGCGGTGCGGATCGACGTGGTCGCCGACTTTCGACGTGCCGACTGTGCGGCAGGCGGGCAGGGGGCTCCGCTGGTCCCGTACGCCGATCAGATCCTGTTTGGCTCCGAAACCGAATCGCAAGTGATCCTCAATATCGGGGGTATCGCCAATATCACTTTGCTGCCCAAAGTCGCATCCGGCGATCCGGTGATCGGCTACGACACCGGCCCGGGAAATTGCGTCTCCGACTGGCTGATGCGCGACAATGGCGGGGTCGATATCGACGGGGCGCGGGCACTATCGGGGACAGTTTCGGCAAAAGCGGTTGAGGGTTTGATGAACTCACTTTATTTTACAAAGTCCCCGCCCAAATCGACCGATGGCCCGGCAATGCTGGCGATCTGGCGATGCGTGATCGACCCGCAAATGCCGCTCAATGACCAACTCGCCACCGCCGCGAAGTGGGTCGGGCAATCGGTGCGAAAATCGCTGGATCAACACCGCGCCGATCGGCTGATCGTCTGCGGCGGGGGAACGCGCAACCGTGCGATCATGCAATACCTGCCCGAAGCCACGGACCCCGCAGACTATGGCGTGCCGGCCCAGGCGCGGGAGG
>JBGSMH010000562.1:0-2570 GCA_041740275.1 Phycisphaerae bacterium | reverse complement strand
CACAAGCTCTTGCAGGTGCTGATCAACCTGGTCAGCAACGCCAAAAACGCCACCAAACATCGGCCATCGACCGAGCGGCAGATCCATGTGCGGATCGATACGCCGGTGATTGAAGGCACGGAGCGATTGCGGTTCCGCGTCACCGACAACGGCGTGGGAATCGCGCGGGAGAATCTGGCCAGGCTTTTTGGGCACGGCTTTACCACGCGTCGGGACGGGCACGGATTCGGGCTGCATTCCAGCGCAAACACCGCCGCCGAAATGGGCGGCACCTTGACTGTCGAAAGTGATGGGCTGGACTGCGGCGCGACCTTCACGCTGCAAGTGCCGATCAAGCAACAGATTCAGTCGAGGGCGGCATGAACAACAGCCCCGAAGCCATCCTCAGGCGGGTTCTGGTAATCGACGACAACCCCGCCATCCATGACGATTTTCGCAAGACCTTGATCGAAGCCCGCGACACCGGCTTCGACGAAGCCGAGGAAGCACTCTTTGGTAGCACCAAGTCGAGCGGGCCGCCCGTGCGATTTGATCTCAACACCGCTTCTCAAGGCCAGGAAGGGCTCGAGATGCTCCTGTCGGCAAGGAAAGCCGACAACCCCTACCAGCTTGCCTTCGTCGACATGCGAATGCCTCCCGGCTGGGACGGCGTGCAGACCATCGCCAAACTATGGGAAGTCGATCCGGATCTGCAGGTCGTGATCTGCACCGCATACTCGGACTACTCTTGGAACCAGATCGTCGAAACGCTCGGCGTCACCGATCGACTACTGATCCTCAAGAAGCCCTTTGACCCGGCCGAGGTCTGCCAACTCGCAACGACCCTGACCGAAAAATGGCTGATGACACGCCAGGCGCGCCTGAAACTGGCGCAACTGGAGGCATTGGTACACGAACGCACGACCGACCTTCGCAGTGCGGCACTCCATGACAAGCTGACCGGGCTACCCAACCGGGCGCTGTGCCTGGAGCGCCTCTCTCACATGATGTCGATCAAGCGACGAGACAGGTCCCGGCACTTTGCGGTGCTGTTCCTGGACTTCGATGGGTTCAAACTCGTCAACGACAGCCTCGGACACGACACCGGCGACCTCCTGCTGCAATCGATCGCCACACGATTGACCGCCTGCCTGCGCGAAACCGACGCGGTCGTACGCACCAGCGAACACACCGCAGCACGCCTCGGCGGCGATGAGTTTATCGTACTGCTCGACGGGCTGGCCGCACCCCAGGACGCCGTGGTCGTCGCAGAGCGACTGCTGAAGGAAGTATCGCTGGCTTATGATCTGAAAGGCCACGTCATCCATTGTTCGGCCAGCATCGGAATCACCACCAGCCAGCAGCCCTACCAGACCGCAGACGAAGTGATCCGTGATGCCGACACCGCGATGTACCACGCCAAGGCCAGCGGAAAAGGGCAATACGTCTGCTTCGACCCGGCCATGCACGAGGCGGCAGTCAAACGGGTGTCGCTGCAACGCGATCTGCAGCAGGCCGTTGAAAAAAACCAGCTCGAACTGGCCTATCAGCCCATCATCTCCCTGGCCAGCGGGCGGCCAATCAGTTTTGAGGTGCTGGTCCGATGGAACCATCCCACCCGCGGGTCGGTCCCGCCACTGGAGTTCATCCAGATCGCCGAGGAGACAAACCTGATCCATCCCCTGGGCGAATGGGTGCTTCGTGAGGCGACGCATCGGTGGAGTGCGGCGGTTCGGGAATGCCCGAACCTGTCAGACGTCTCCCTGAGCATCAATATTTCCCGTCGACAACTGGCGAGCCCGGGCTTGCCGGCGCTGATTTCCTCAGTGCTTGCCGAATCAGGGCTTCGGGCCGAGCGGTTGAGACTGGAGATCACCGAAAGCTCCATCATCGGCGATGTCAGTGTCGCGGTCCGAACCCTCGAACGCATCCGCGCGCTCGGCGTTGCGCTGGATATCGACGATTTCGGAACCGGCTATTCGTCACTGAGCTGTCTGCACAAGTTCCCGATTTCAGGGCTGAAGATCGATCGGTCATTCATCCACGCGATCGGCGAGCGCCACGACTACGCCGCCGTCGTACAGGCAATCATCGCGCTGGCGCGCAATCTGGGGATCGACCTGATTGCCGAAGGGATTGAAACCGCCGATCAGGCGACATTGCTGCATTCGATGGGGGTTGACCACGCGCAAGGGTATCTGTTTGCCAGACCCCTGCCGCTGCACCAAGCGATCGCGGCCATGCCAGTCCCCCCGCTATTGGCGGCGGCGTAATTATTTCAACTCGATGCGCTTGATGTAGATCAGTTCATCCAATGATTTACCAACATCGCCTTTGGCGCGTTTGTGGAGGACAAATTGCTGGGCTGTGCCTTGGTCGGGGCGAAGATAAATCGGCGCGACCACCCCGCCGGTGACGGTGTCGCCGGTGGTGAGGGTGATGACGTATTCGGTTTCCCGGGCCGGGTAGGTCTTGCCGGTGAAGATCTTCTCGTCAAAGCCCGATTCCTTGAATCGCCATTCGGGTTCGTCGCGTTCCCAGAGGATTTTGGCTTCCAGGCTGGCAATCGCGTCCCAGGGGAGATCGATATA
>JBGSMH010000561.1:0-3158 GCA_041740275.1 Phycisphaerae bacterium | reverse complement strand
CAAGCCCAAGAAGGTGGCGATCGTCGCATGCATGCGAAGTCTGCTGGGCTACTTGAGCGTGGTGGTGAACACCCCGATCGAGCAGTTACGCCCGGCGTCAGGAGGAGGGGAAAAGGAGTAGGTTGGGGTGGGTCTGGGAGGGGAAGGAAGAAACTTTTGGGGCCTGAGATGGTTCTTCCTTCCCCTCCCAGATCGAGCGGCGAAAATACTTAATCAGGCTTGACGATCAAGACAGTCGCTACGAAACTGGCGGGAGGGCACAGACGGCTATATCATTTTGCGAAATGCCCAGTGAAGACAGCCCACACTATTTTGATTTCGACCTCGACAGAGGTATCCGCGCGCAAGTTGTGGAGAAACTTGAATCCAGCCCATACTTGGAACTGAAGTAGAGTGTGGGATCGGCTTTCGCATAATGAAAAGGAAGTTAAAATGTGGGTTTATCTGGATCGTGCAATCATCTCTCAGGTCATGGAGGTTCTTGGGGCTGCGGGAAAAACGCAGATCGCCGCAATCATTGAGGAGCGGATTCAGCAAGACACTCAAGATGCGAAAGTCGATGCCCGCTACCGAGAAGCGGCACGCGCGGTTTATCAGGTCGATGGAGAACTGGAGTTCGATCCGACAGCGGTGGTCAGTAAAGGCGAGGACGCGGGGGCATACGTCATGGGCTGGCAGTGGGTAGCCGATGAAGAGATCGGCATCGAATCAGATCGTGAGCTTGAGACCGTTGACAATTGAGGCAAACGAAAAGCCGTCAACTAATGTGATGGGCGATTTCCCGGGCTCATCGGCTTCGATAATTGCAGCGCGAGAGAATTGGCTTGTGGTGACGATCGCGCC
Source organism: Phycisphaerae bacterium (assembly GCA_041740275.1). Taxonomy (GTDB): domain Bacteria; phylum Planctomycetota; class Phycisphaerae; order Tepidisphaerales; family Tepidisphaeraceae; genus BPJO01. The sequence continues at coordinate 2,315 of JBGSMH010000561.1, read as the reverse complement.
TCGGGAGTGCGGCTGAAGACTACCTCGAATCTCGGCGACTTCCTTTCTTCCGACCGTATGCAACCAACGCTTTGCTTGAACCTGGACAAGCAAATCTCGGATGGCCCACATCGTCAAGCCCGCAAATGCATTGACATCGATTCCTCCGTCCTGACTATACCGAGTAACCGTTACTCGATGGAAACCAGAATGCTCCAAGGCGTCCTTCACGACATGTTCAAAACGTTCGGGCGATATACCAAGTAGTTGGCCCCTTACCGACTCGATCAGAATTGGATCAACTTCCGTCGCCGCGCCGATAAGCGGAGCAGGCGTGCCAATCTCTCTGTCCGCTGGTTCGTCAGGCTCTTGACTGCGCGCTGACGAAAACAATTCTGCCATTATTGCTTGCTCATTCGCGACGGGTACTTCTGCAGGCTCGACGTGGATTCGGAACTCAAACACCCATGCGCGTCTTTGCTGCATTCTTACGTCGACTTGAACTTCGGGAAAATGACGAACATACCTCAGCAATCCAAGGAATCTCCATCTCTTCGGACCGATTTGTTGATCTCTACGGCTGCCGATCAGCTGAAATGCGTAAATCGGAAACTCGTGTATACTTTGTTGCGGAATACGTTGATTAACACCGGCTAAAGTCTGGTCGCCCTCCTTCCCAGCCCCCGTGTAAACAAGTGTCGTTCCTTCGATGCGGTCGTGGTACGGATTCTCCCTTGCTTGGCGCGCGCTCGGCAGCGAGGTCATGATGACCATTCTGCGGACAGTTCTATCGTCGGAAAGACTTATTCGCACGCCCCCAGCGTTTCCTACTCCGAGCGCGTTCTGGATTTCATCGCTCGAATATAGTGAGGATACGCGAAAACTAGAAGGATAAGTCGCCATCGAGTTCGATTAGTTGCCGCGTCGCCAAGGGCGGTCAATTGCATTCCACATCGCCTTTAGGTTTGACATCAGGGAAGCGGAGTTGGTGAATGATGTAACTGTAGTAATTCGCGAAATTCTTTCGCAACAACCCTCGGACGTTTTCGAGGATGAACGCCTTCGGCTGGATTTCGCGGACGGCGCGAACGGCGTGGGGAAACATGTTGCGATGGTCCTTATTGCCACCATGCTTCCCGCCCAGCGAGAATGGTTGGCAAGGTGGACCGCCTGAGATGAAGTCTATTCGACCTTGATGTTGCTTGAAATTATAGGTGCCGACATCGCCTTCGATGACGTTCCAGTTGTCGGCATGCGCGGCGCTTTCGCGTGCGTTCAGGCGCAGCGTTTCACACGCATCGTGATCCCATTCGATCAACGTCTCGTGATGAAAACCCGCACGAGCTGTTCCAATTGCGAGACCACCAGCGCCGGCAAATAATTCGAGCGATCGCATCGGGAACATCCTTTCTTCGGTCAGTATTCTAACGCGTTTCATATTCTACCGGAAGTCAGTAGTCAGTACGGTCCGCCTTGGCGGACCGTCCCAAAGCGCACGCCGTCCGTGAATCGGTCCACCAAGGCGGACCCTATTCACTGCATCCCTAATGCATCCTAACCCAGCGCAAGCGTTTGCCGCGTCAATAACAACCGCAATGTTTGACTTCGCCCCGCAATCTGGCCAATATCGCGTTTTTCCGAATGATTCCGTCAGAGGTGTTCTCTGCACGGTAGAGTTATAGAATACAAGGTTATCCGGGTCGTGGCTGAAGAAGGAGACGAGGACATCATGACATTCCACATCGAGTTCACCTACGCGGTATCGGAGCGCGAGAAGCTGATGAATTTCCTGCGCGCAGAGGGCCTGGGCGGGGATGGACCACTCCAGATCCTCGGAGCTTGGGTCGCGATCCAGACGGGAACAGGCTATTTCGTCGTCTCGACAACGGACACCAAGGCGATCCACGCGTTCTGCGCGAGGTGGTCGGAGTACGGACAGGTCAAGGTGACGCCGATTGCGCTGATATCCGAGCTCTAATAGTCCACCGCAACGCCAACCCGCCTGCCTCGCTGCTTCCACATCCGTTCGCTTGTCGGCGGTTGGTCGGCGGGAAACCAAACAGCTATGAATCCCGACCCGCGTCAAACGCAAAGCCCCAAGCCCCAATCACTCTCCGCCGATCCGTGTTCATCCCGTCTGCATCCGCGTCATCTGTGTCCCATTCCCCCGCTGCGGCCTATTCCCGGCTATCGACGATCAGCGTGATCGGGCCGTCGTTTTGGATGTCGATGGTCATGTCGGCACCGAAGCGGCCGGTCTCGATGGGGATGCCGGTGGCACGCATCAGCGTGATGAACTGATTGAACATCACCGACGCCAGCGCCGGCGGCATCGA
>JBGSMH010000560.1:0-4931 GCA_041740275.1 Phycisphaerae bacterium | reverse complement strand
CGCAGGTCGTCGCCGCTGGGTCGGACTTCGTTTTTCAGCAGATTCTTGGATTCCGCGTAACGATTGATCGTGCCGGTTAATGCGGTCTTGAATCCGCTCAGGTGCGTCCCGCCATCATGGTTGTTGATGTTATTGGCGAAGGTGAGGATCGTTTCGTTGTAGCCGTCGCTGTATTGCATCGCGATATCGACCACGATCCCTTGCACCGGGTCTTCCTTGTTAAACGCGATCACGCCCGAAAGCGCCGTCTTGCCCTCGTTGAGGAACTGCACATATTCGAGCAGGCCTTTATGAAAGGTAAAGACGTCGCGCTTGCCGACGCGCTCGTCTTCAAATGCGATCTCGACGCCGGCGTTCAGGAACGCCAGTTCACGCAGTCGGGTCATCAATGTTTCGTGAACAAAATTGACATCGGGAAAGAGGGTCGGGTCGGGTCGGAAGGATACTTTTGTCCCAGTCCGGTCGGCCTTTCCGATGACGCTCAGCGGCTTGGTGCGGACGCCGCGTTCAAACTCCATGTGATGGACCTGATTGTCGCGGGCGACTTCGATTTCCATCCATTCAGAGACGAAGTTGACGACCGATGCGCCCACGCCGTGCAACCCGCCGGAGGTTTTGTAGGCTGATTTTTCGTTGTGCTCGAACTTCCCCCCCGCCGCCAACGTTGCGAAGACGACTTCGACCGTCGGCAGGCCCATCTGCTTGTGCATGCCAACCGGAATGCCGCGCCCATCATCCGAGACCGTGCAGCTTCCGTCGGCGTTAATCTTGACTTCGATATGCTTGGCAAACCCCGCCAACGCCTCGTCGATCGAGTTATCGACGATCTCATACACCAGATGGTGCAACCCGCGCGTGTTGTACCCGCCGATGTACATGCCCGGGCGGGTTCGCACGTGCTCCACATCGGATAAAACCTTGATCTGGTCTTCGTTATAACCTTGATTGCTGTCTGGCGTCGAGCCTTCCTGAGTCATGCCCTCATTATCGTCGAAAGCCGCCCGTGTTACCAGCAGGCGACGTCACTTGATGAGTCCGCTGAGCAGGTAATCTCTGAAGACCACATTGTATAGCGCACCAGGCCGACGTGCCTGCAACTGCTCGACGGCAGTCTTGGCGTCCATCCCTAGATAGCGAAGGATCAGCCCCGCCATCAACGCCGAACGATTCAATCCCATGCCGCAGTGCGAAAGCACGCGATCGCCACGCTTGATCAGCGTCGCGCACATCCTGGCGACGGCGTGCAATCGATCCAGATCGGGCATTTCGCCATCATGGATAGGCAAGTAAATGTAAAGAAACCGATCAACGTCGGTGGGTACGCCGTGGTCGATGTCGCCTTCAAGATCGACGACAGTATCAATGCCGCGATCGAGGATCGGCTTCCAGTCGGTAATGGCGGCAGAGAGAAAGAGCTTGCCATCGTCATCCACCTGCACGATTTCAGAGAGCATTTCCATGGCCGCTCACTCTAGCGAGGAATGAAGTTTGGTAAATGCAAGAAGGGTCCGTCATCCTTTGGCGACAAGTGAAAACGGGTTGAAACGCACATGCGCGCGGATGCGCGAACTAGAGGGTTTCTTGACGGCGTATTTGGTCATCCTACACTGAACGCAACGAATATTGCAGACCCAGCGTTCCCTTTCATAGAGTTGCTATAGCCGGAGATCCGACATGAGTATTCGATTGCCTATCGCGTCATTGGTTGGGCTGGTACTTCTGACAGCGGGAGTGTTTGCTGAGGAAGCGGCCAAGCCGGACAAGGAGCAGGCCGTCAAAGTGCTGAAGGCGTACCTGCTGGAGTTGGAGGCCAAGGACTACAACGCAGCAGCGGCATTGGTGTATTTGCCTGAGGGCCTGAGCGACGAGGAAAAGGCGAAGTTCAAAGACCAACTTTCCAAGACGTTGGAGAACAGGGAAATCAGTGCCGCGGGGATCGCCAAGCTGTCGGCAGAGGGCAAGTGGGGGTCGCTGGCGGAGGTGGCGGGGAAGGATCGCGCCACGCGGATGGCGACGAAGTTCAAAGTGCCACTCGAACAGTGCTACGGTCTATATCTCGGCTCTGCCGAAGCCGGATTCTATTGGGACGGCAAATCGCTGAAAATCATCCGCTGTGACGACATCGGCAAGCTTTCGGATGAATAAGATGTAACGCGGACAACTGTTCGTGGGTGCCAAAAATCGGCGGGTTTTCCTGATTTTACCGCCGACTTTTGAGGCTTTCGGGAGTATAGTCAGATCGTCGTGTACCGCTGCGTTTGGGGATGGAAAGGCTCAATCTCCGGCCGGAAAGGTAGGAGTTGCAACAGTTGCACGCTGGCGCGCAACACTTGAGGTGTACCATGAACGACAAGCTCTGTGGCGGCCAGCAGTTACGTTTTTTGCATGGGTCAAAACGGATGCAACAAATGCAACAAGTGAAAAGTTGTGGGCAGGATTGCGATCGAATATCGGACTTCGACGAACTCAGTCGAGTCGCAATCCAAAATCGCAATTCCCCCGAGCCCCAGGCCCTTCACTGCGTACGGATGAGTTGGTGATTGGCGGGTTGTCGGATAATCTTTGCGACACCGTCGGGTCGGGTGACGCTGACGAAACATTTTTCTGGAGATCGTAAATGCGTAAGAACCTGATCCTGTCGGTGCTGGCGATGAGCGTGGTCATGTCGATGTTTGCCGGGCGCACGCTCGCGGCCGACGAGCCCGATGCCGCCCGCAAAACCGCGGCGATGGAAATGCTGCTGGCGATGAAGATGGACACGGTCATGGATGAGTCGGTCAAGACCGCACTAGAACAGCAGATCGCCGCCAACCCGATGATCGCCAAGCACAAGCAGATCATGTCCGACTTCATGATGAAATACATCAGTTGGAAAGCCCTGAAGGACGATATGGCGTTGATCTATGCCCAGGAGTTTACCGCGGCCGAACTGAACGAAATGACCGCGTTCTATAAGACGCCGACCGGCCAAAAGGTCTCGCAGAAACTCCCGCTGCTGATGGCCAAAGGCATGCAGCTCGGCCAAACTCGCGTGCAGGAGAATCTGGCGGAACTGCAGAAGGCGATCATGGACGCCGAAGCGAAGCAGTAACGGCTCGTCACACGGTTCTAGCCAGGGATGGTGCATGGACTACCGCGTTGAACTCGACAACTTCAATGGCCCGCTGGATCTGCTGCTGTATCTGATCAAGCGGGATGAACTGGATGTCTATGACATCCCGATCCACCGCATCACCGAATCGTATTTGGGCTATCTGGAGCAGATACGGACGATGTCGCGCGAGCACGGGATCGACATCAATATCGCCGGGGAGTTTCTGGTGATGGCGGCGACGCTGATGGAGATCAAGTCGGCGTTGTTACTGCCCCGACAGGACGAACCCAAGCCCGCGCGCGAAGGCAACACCACCGCCGCCCAGGATCTGGCCGATCCGCGGTTTGAGTTGGTGCAGCAACTTTTGGAGTATAAGCGGCTCAAGGACAATGCCGGACTGCTGGAGCAGCAGCAGTCGAGTCACTTCAATCGCTTCCCCCGCGTCCCGGCCACGCTGGATGGCGATGACGAACCCCCGCCGCTGGACATGGATGAGGTTCAGGTGTGGGATCTGCTTGAGGCGTTTCAGCGGATCATGAAGGACCTGGGCACGCGCGGCCCGCGTGAGCACGAGGTGCTATACGACGAAACGCCGCTGCATCTTCACGCGGCCGACATTCAAGACCGCCTGACGCGTGAGCCGCGTCTATCGCTGCGGTCGATCATGGTCGAACGCAAGACCAAGAGCGAAATGATCGGGATGTTTCTGGCGCTGCTGGAGCTGATCCGCGAGAAGAAAATCCTCGTCGAACACAATGCCGAGACGGACGATTTTGAGATCCTCGACGCACCGGAAGATCATAAAAAGACGTATGTTGGTGCGTCGTTGACGTTGTCGGATGTTGAGGAAACGCCACCGGAAGAGTCTGAAGGTTAGGCCGAGCGTCCGCGAGACCGGCTGGCTGATTCTGACTCGCGTTGACGACGAAGGCTTAGTTCAAGCGTTGCCAGAGCAGCCTTCTTGTAGTCAAACACGTCTTCAAAGAAGCCAGCGCCACTGAGTTCGGTTGGGTACGCGTAAGTCTCTCCGTCGTCTCCCGTTTCGGTCACCCAGTCGGCGGGAACACGTTCATCAACCAGATGAAAAAGTGTTGGCGGGTAAAGATATGGACGCCCGTCGTCGTTCATCACGCGGTAGTCGCCGGCCTCAATCCCGATGACGCGATATGTGTTGCCGAAGGTTAGGTCGGTGTATCGCTTCGATTTTGTCCTAAGGGTTACTTTCATGCTCAACCCACACGTTTCAGTTTGAACTCAAACTTTCCGACACCACTGCACTCATACCAGTGTACCTCAACCCATCGATTTTCGTGCCGCAACTTTTGTGTGCTTCGCTTGGTCCAGCTCGAGATCGAGCCTCCGTACCTCTTTACCAGCCGGTGAACGTCACGGATGCGATTTCCCCGCGCTATAACTCGCGCACGGGTAAAATCCATCGGCTGGAGCTTAATCGGTGGCGAATGAGAGCTCATGGATTCCTATGAAGTCACCGCCCCGCGGCAGGCGGGGCCGACGAGTTGGGCGTATTTGGCGAGTACGCCGCGTTTGTAGCGGGATTCGGGGGCTTTCCATGCCACGCGACGCTTCGCTAGTTCGGTATCGCTGACTTCCAGCGTGATCGTTCCGGCATCGGCGTCGATGGAGATCATGTCCCCGTTTTTCACCAGTGCGATTGGCCCGCCGACCTGGGCTTCGGGTCCGACATGCCCGATGCACAGCCCGCGCGTGCCGCCGGAGAATCGGCCGTCGGTGATCAGACAGACATCGTATCCCAGTCCCTGCCCATAGATCGCCGCCGTCGTCGCGAGCATCTCGCGCATGCCCGGGCCGCCGCGCG
>JBGSMH010000559.1:0-7544 GCA_041740275.1 Phycisphaerae bacterium | reverse complement strand
GCGGTCCATGCGGTGCTGGCGGCGCATCCGGCGATCGAGCGGGACGAGGCCGGTGCGAGCAAATACCTCGGCTACGTGTTCGACTTCGGCAACTTTCGCATCTACCACGCCGGCGATACCCTGATCTACGACGGGATGGAGCAAATCCTGCTAGAAAAAGGCCCGTTTGATCTGGCGATTCTGCCTATCAACGGGCAGGTCGGAAACATGAATGGAATCGACGCCGCCAACCTGGCGCACCGGATCGGTGCCAAGCTGGTCATCCCCTGTCATTACGATCTGTTCGCTTTTAATACGGCCGACCCGAATGCACTGTTCGTTCCCGAATGCCAGCGGCTGGGGCAGGCGTATCGCGTGCTTCAATTGGGGGAACGCATTACACTGAGCAAGTCCGCAGACCAAACGACCGAGGAGGAAGAATGAGTGCCAAACTGAAGATCGCCGGGATCAACTTTGATCACATGCACATGGGCGATCTGCTTCGCCAGGCGAAGACTAATCCGCAGGTCGAGATCGTCGGCGTCAGTGATTATCAGCCCGATCGCGCGCCCGGCGTGCTTAAGCAGATCGGACTGCCCGAAACGCTTTTCAATCCCGATTATCGGCAACTGATCGAGCAGACCAAGCCCGATCTGCTGGTGCTTTGCCCGGCCACCGGCGAGCACGCAAACTGGACCGAAAAGGTCGCGCCGTTCGGTACGCATGTGCTGGTCGAAAAGCCGTTCGCGGCTTCGCTTGCTGACGCCGATCGCATGATCGAGGCGCTGCGAAAGACCGGCAAACAGTTGATCATCAACTGGCCTTTGCGGTGGTACCCATCGCACATCACCGCCAAGCGGTTGGTGGATGAAGGACGCATCGGCGAGGTGACGCAGGTGCACTATTACGACGGCAATCGCGGCCCGTTGCGGCACCTGGCCGACAAGGTGGAGATTTCAGAGAAAGTGGCCAACGCCAAGAAAGCGGAAAGCTGGTGGTACAAACGCGCCGCCGGGGGTGGGAGCCTGCTGGATTATCTGGGCTACGGCACGACGCTGGGCACCTGGTACATGAATGGCCGGGCCCCGCTGGAAGTGACCAGCATGGTCGATCGGCCTGAAGGCGTGGAGGTGGATGAACATTCGATCACGATTTGCCGCTATGACATTCCTAATAGCGGGTTGAGCAAGTTTGAGACGCGATGGGGCACGTTCAGCGATCCCTGGGTCGCCCAGCCGCAGCCGCGATGCGGGTTTGTGATCGTCGGAAGACAAGGCACGATCAGCAGTTACGACTATGAAGCGGTGATCCGGGTGCAGACCTCCCGCGATCATCCGGCAGAGGAAGTGCCGGTGGACAAGATCGCCGCCCCCGATGATTCGGCGATCAATTATGTCGTGGATCGATTGATGAACCACAAACCGATCGAAGGTCCGCTCTCGCCGGCGATCTGCCGAATCGGACAACAGATCGTCGATTCGGCGGTGCTGTCGGCGCGGGAAAAACGGACGGTCGCCTTAATTAAATAGAGACGTTTTCACCACGGAGGTACGGAGGCACGGAGATCAACACAGCGTCGGCAAGCGAAGACTGCTTTCATTCGCAAATCGAAAATCAAAAATCGCAATTCTCTGTGTCTCTGTGCCTCTGTGGCAAACACTATTTTTACAATGGAAATTTGATATGGCAAAGAAAAAACAGACGAACTATGACCTGAAGTCCGACACATCGAATACGATGATCGAGGCACCCAAGATCGCGTATCTGCCGCAATCGCCGAGGAAGTACAGGCCGGCGATTGGCATCATCGGGTGCGGCGGGATTTCCAGGACGCATCTGACGGCATACAAGAACGCTGGTTTCAACGTCGTCGCCTGCTGCGACTTGATCGAAGACCGCGCGAAGGATCGCCGCGACACGTTTTTCCCTGAGGCGGAGATTTACACCGATTTTCGCGACGTGCTTGCCCGCAAGGATATCGCCGTGGTCGATCTGGCGACGCATCCTCCGGAGCGCGCGCCGCTGATTGAGGCGTCTTTGAAGGCAAAGAAGCATGTGCTGAGCCAGAAGCCGTTTGTGCTGGATCTGGATCAGGGGCTGCGGTTCGGCGAGTTGGCGAAGAAGATGGGCGTCAAGCTGGCGATCAACCAGAATGGCCGCTGGGCACCGCATTTTAGTTATATGCGGCAGGCGGTCGCCAAGGGATTGATCGGCGATGTGCTGTCGGTCCACATGAGTGTGCACTGGAACCACGACTGGATCACCCCGACGCCGTTCAACAATGTCAATCACATCATGTTATACGACTTTGCGATTCACTGGTTTGACATGTTCATGCAACTGACGGGCGGAAAAAAAGCCCAGTCCGTCTATGCGACCGAGACGTTTGCGTCGGGGCAGAAGTCAAAACAGCCGCTGCTGGCCGAGGCGATGATCCAGTTTGAAGGCGGACAGGCGTCGCTGGTGTTTGATGGGTTTGCCCGGTTCGGCTCGTGGTGCCATACCTATATCAGCGGCACCAAGGGCACGCTGCACAGCACCGGAACGGATATTGGCAAAGGCGATGTGACGCTTTATACCCCCAAAGGCACCGCCGTCGCGAAACTGGACGGCAGTTGGTTCTGCGACGGGTTTCATGGGTCGATGGGCGAGTTGTTGTGCTCGATCGAGCAGAAACGCGAACCGATCACCAATGCGTTTGACAATGTCCGCGGCTTGGAAGTCTGCTTTGCCGCGATTAGGTCGGCCGAGACGGGCAAGCCGCAGAAGGTGGGTCCGATCCGCAAGGTGAAGATCTGATTTTTGAGTTGCACCGTCAACGCGTACCGTCAACGCCCGATAATGTACACGGCCCGGCGTGAACCTGCCCCGCCATAGGGTGTTTGCGGCACTTTATCGGGGCTTTGGGGTGCTGCGTTTTCATGATCGGAATTACACACCCAATTGTGTGTATATGTCCGAACTCTGATGGAAGTGATCCCGATTCCCGGGCACGACCACGGAGTCGATATGACACGGCCACAGTCTGAAGCGTTAGCGGGTGTTGTTGCGATAGCGGCGCGGGCGGCGCTGGAGGGTCTGGAGACTCGCCGACTGTTCGCGTTGCCGGTCGCCGACGCCGGGGGCCCGTACGCGGTGCTTGAGGGCGGGAGCGTGCTGGTCAGCGGGCTGGGTTCGACGGACGACGGGCAGATCGTCACCTATCAATGGGATACCAATTACGACGTCAATCGCGGTTTTCGGCCGCGCTTTACGGGGACACACTTCAATTTCGTGGCGGGTGATTCAGGCACGCGCACGATCGCGCTGCGGGTGACGGATGATGAAAACGATCAGGATCTGACGACCGCGACGATCAATATCAGCGACGTTGCCCCGACACTGACGCTGAATGCCCCCAACAACGCCGCCGAAGGCCAGGCGGTGAATGTGTCGTGGGGGTATAGCGATCCGGGGCAGAGCGACGCGGTCAATAGCTGGACGCTCGACTGGGGCGATGGTCTGATCAGCAACTATACGGGTGACATCACCAGTGCATCCCATGCCTATGCCGAGGACGGGGTTTATTCGATTGAACTGACGGCTACCCAGACCGACGCGACGACCACCATCACCCACGCGATAACGATTGATCATACGTCGCCTCAGGTCAACGCCACGACGCCCGACAGCACGATCGATGAAGGCGATATCGCGACGCTGAACTTTGCCTCGCCCAATCGGCAATCGACGATCGAAGGCTGGGTGATCGATTGGGGCGACGGGTCGATCGAGGTGCTGCCTCAGCAGACATCGAGTGCGACGCACGGATACGTCGATTCGGGCACGTTTGTCGCCACCGTCACCGCGTTGGAACCGGATGGCGGGGTGGGGTCGTCGAATGTCACGTTCAATGTCGCCAACGTCGCGCCCGGCGTGACGATCACCGCCGTCCCGGCGACGGGGGTGGAAGGTTCGAGCATCGGTGTCGGGTCAATCGTTACCGATGCGGGCGTCAACGACACGCACATCTATGGCTGGACCGTCTATCGCGACGGCTCGCACTTTGCCCTGCCCGGCGGGACGGTTCTGGACGACCCTTCCTTCACCTTCACGCCGACCGACAACGGCAATTTCGTCGTACGTCTGACCGTCATCGATAGCGACGGGGCCAGCACGACGGTCAATTCCACGCCGATCGCGGTCAGCAATGTCGCACCGGCCGGGTCGATCAGTGGCGAGCCGGGCGGATCAATTGATGAGGGATCGGTCGTCAATCTCACCAGCAGCGTCAGCGACGCCGGGGCGCTCGATACGTTCAGCTATGTGTGGACGATCAGCAAAGATGGTTTTGCCTATATGCCCGGCACAACGGTGACGAACAGCACGCTGTCGTTCTCGCCGCGCGATAACGGGACGTATGTGGCGACATTGACCGTGACCGACGACGACGGCGGGTCGGACGTCGTGCAATCGGCGAGCATTGTCGTGGATAACGTCGCCCCGGTTGCGTCGATCGGTGGGATGCCGGTCGGCAACGTCAACGAAGGCAGCATCGTCAATCTGTCGGCGGCGATCATCGATGCCGGTGCGGACGACTCGCATACTTACATTTGGAGCGTGGAAAAAGACGGGAATCCGTTTGATCTGGCCGGCGTCAACGCAACTGCCGCAAACTTCGGCTTTGTCCCCACCGACGACGGCAGCTATGTCGTCTCCCTGCAAGCCACCGACGATGAGGGGGCGAGCGACACGTTCGTCTCGGCGGCCATCATCGCACAGAACGTCGCGCCCGCGCCCACGATCGCCGGACCGATCGCCAGCGACGAAGGTGTCGCGGTGACGTTTGTCGCCGATCCCAACGACGCCGGGGTCGGGGATACACACAGCTATGTGTGGTCGGTGACAAAAAACGGGGTTGCGTTTGATTTGACGGGTGTAACGGTTGATGAGGCGTCGTTCACCTTCACCCCGCCGGTACGCGGGGAGTATCTGGTGCGGGTCGAAGTGACCGATGATGATGCCGGTCAAGGCATCGCGACCCACAACGTCTCGGTGGCCAATCTTGCGCCGGTGGTATCGATCAGCGGCGTGCCGGTCGGGTCTGTCTTTGAAGGCGATACGATCAACCTCGCCGCCTCGGCGACCGATCCGGGCGGCGACACCAATCTCGCCTACGCATGGACGATCACCCGCAACGGCGTAGCGTTCGCCCCGTCGGGATTGGTGGTCAACACGCCCAATCTAAGCTTCGTCGCCACCGACAATGGCAACTACCGTGCGACCGTATCCGTCACCGATACCGGCGGGGCGGTGGCGAGCAGTTCGACCAGCGACATGACGGTCCTGAACGTCGCGCCCACCGGCATCATCACCAACGTTCCGCTCACGCCGGTCAACGAAGGCACGCCAATCACATTGGGCGTCAGTGTGGCGGATGTGGGCGCAGAAGACACGCACACGCTTGCCTGGTCGGTCTCTAAAGACGGTCAGCCGTTCGCATTGCCGGGCAATGTGGTCGTCAACGCCAGCAGCTTTACCTTTGTGCCGACTGACAACGGTACATATGTGGCAACTGTCACCATCACCGACGATGACACCGGCGCAACCACCGTCACGTCGGCGGCGATGACCGTGGACAATGTCGCGCCCGCCGCAGATATCACCGGCGAACCGGCTCAAGCCGAGTTGGAAGGCATCCTGCTGGCGCTGGCGAGCGATGTGACCGACGCCGGTTCGCTCGACACGTTCACTTACGCATGGAGTGTGACGAAGGACGCTCAGCCGTTCGCGCTGGCGGGCGGAACCGTCACCGACGCCGCGACATTCAGCTTTGTCGCAACCGATAACGGGACGTATGTCGTCACGCTAACAGTCACCGACGATGACGCGGCAGCCACGACGGTGACATCCGACCCGATCGTCATCAACAACGCCCCCCCGGCCGGGACGATCTCCGGGCCGGCGATCGCGGATGAGGGCAGCACGATCACGCTCACCACCGCGATCAGCGATCCGGGCAGTCTCGACACCCACACCTATGCCTGGTCTGTCACCAAGGACGGCGTCGCGTATGACCTGAGCGGCGTTACGACCGATCAGCCGAATCTGACCTTCAACCACGACGACAACGCGGCGTATGTCGCCAGTGTCATCGTTACGGACAACGACGGCGATTCGGTGACATTGACGCACGATCTAGTCGTATCGAATCTGGCACCGAATGCTTCGCTTGTGTCGGTTCCGAGCACGACCAGTGAAGGCACGCTCAGCACCGTCGCCAGTCTGATCACCGATTCTGGATCGGACACCTTCACCTATGGCTGGACGATCCGCAAAGACGGCACGCCGATCTACCCGGCGGGTGTCGTGATGGATCAGCCGACCCTCGCATTCGTCCCCCCCGATAACGGCGCTTACACACTCCGCCTGACCGTCATGGACGACGATGGGGCATCAACGACCATCAATTCCGGCTCAATCACTGTCACCAACGTCGCGCCCAGCGTCGCGATCGACGCGGTTCAATCCACAATGGATGAAGCGACGACGCAGACGCTCACCGGCACAGTTGCCGACGCCGGTACCGATGATGTGATCGCTGGCTTTACCTATCTGTGGACCGCACAACGCGGCGGGCAGACCGTCCAGACGGGGACCGATGCCAGCTTCGATTTTGTCCCTTCTGTCCACGGCGTTTACACCATCACTCTCCGCGCCACCGACAAAGACGGCGCATCCACCACGACAACCGCAACTACGATCACCGTTGGCAACGTCGCCCCCAGCAGTGTGCAGATCGACGGCATCCCGTCTTCAATGAATGAAGGCGAAGACGTCCGCTTCACCGCCACCGCGACCGATGCGCCCGGCGACACCCACACCTACGCATGGACGATCCTCCGCAACGGCCAGGCCTTCACCAGCGGGCAAGGTCAGGAGTTTGTCTTTGATCCCAACGCACGCGGGAATTACCAGATCGAGGTCGTCGCCACCGATTCTGCTGGTGCAACCGCGACTGCTACTCAGTCGCTGGTGGTGGAAAATCTGGCACCGGTGGTCAATCTCAGTCCGCCAGACGCACCGATCCTGATCGGCGAAACCGCGACGATGCTGCTGAACGTGTCTGACATCCCGCAAAATCAAACGTTCGTCGCGACATGGGATTTCGGCGACGGTTCGGCACCACTGGTGCAGAACCTGACCGGCAATCAAGTCAATCGCTCGCAGACCTATACCTATGCGACCAGCGGCGTCTACACTGTCACCGTCTCGATCAGCGATGGGGTTGATACCACGACCGCGACAGCGACCGTCAACGTCACCCGCGCCGCAGTGCGGACCAGCCCGTTTGATCTGACCCAGACCGCATTGATGGTCCTGGGCACCAGCGGCAACGACACGATCACCATCGAACCGGCCGCGACCGCAGGACTGTGGAAGGTGACCATGAACGGCGTCGTGTTGGGCGAATCGTTCAACCCGACCGGCCGAGTCGTCATCAGCGGCGGGGCGGGTGGGGCAGACGGGATCGTCGTCACCGGCAACATCAACGCCGTCGTCAAGGATCTGGGCGGACCGTCGTA
>JBGSMH010000558.1:0-3120 GCA_041740275.1 Phycisphaerae bacterium | reverse complement strand
GTGCCTTTGGGTTGGAGCGTCAGGACAGTGACGATATTCCCGTCCCTGGCAGTGGCGGTGACGAAGTTGTTTTCGTCCCATTCCCGGGCGTTGGATCCGCGGATACGCGTGCCGGTTTTCAGCGTCGTATCGGTCGGAAACGCCACCGTCCCGCGCAACGTGTTGCCGGTCGGGCCGGTGACCGTAAACGTGTTGGCATCGGCGGTGATGGGGTGGGTTTCGATCGCGCAGTGCTGGAAATGCGTGCCGTTGTCGGACGAATCGACGATCACGATCGCGGCGTTGGCACCGGTCGATTTATCAAAGGTAACATAGAAGCGTCGGACGTGATTTTTGGTCCCGACGTTGTTCTGCGACGCGGACATCGTTACCCAGCCCGAGCCGTCCTTGTTGATCTGATGATCGACGATCTTCCCGCGATCGCCATTGGTGCGGAAAGGCTCATCGGGATCGAGGGGGTAGAGGGTGTTCATGGATCGGTGGTACGCGTCCTGCCCGTTGAGCTTGGGCCCGTAGCGTCCGCCGCCCACGCCCCAGAGGCCGTCGAAACCGTAGATGCGATAGCTGAGCGAATCGGGCCCGGAATGTCCGCGATTGCCGATGAGCTTGGCGAAGATTTGCACGACGATATCGTCCGGCGTGCCGTAGCGGTCGCGATAGGTGAACATCCCATTGCCTTTTTCGTCGGCGAAGAGTTGAACCCATACGGGGAGGGTCATCGGGTCCTTGGCTTTGACGTCATCGGGGTAATAAAGGATCGACGCCGGCGTGCCAAAACGGGAGGTGTCAAAGGTTTTATCGCCTTCGAGCCCGACGAGTTTGTCATAGACGAATTTCATGCCCGGGTGCAGTTCGGGCGGGGTCATCCAGAACCCAAAGCCGAGCGTGCCTTCGAAGCTGGTGCCGGGGTTGTCGTCGGCAAAGTCAGGCCGCCACATGCCGGTGCTGTTGCGCACGATCGGCACGAACGACGTCCAAAGCGCATACGGTGCGGCGGGGGTGGATTTGCGAATGTCTTTGGATGGATCGGCACGGTGCATCGCGATCCCGAACGGCATCACGCCATTGCCCATGGGGTAGAACGAATAGCCCAGACCTTCGCAGTTCCATCCCGATCCGCCGGTGCCGAGATTGGAGCGGAGATAGGTGCTGACGTTGCGGAAGCACAGGTCGATGTTCTTGGGATCGATCTTTTCATCGGTTGCCAGATAACACAGCCCCGCACTGGACCAGCGCAGGCCTTGCCAGTTACTGGCGGCGTTTCGGTTTTGCTCCGATCCGCCTTTTCGGGCGATAACCTCGGCCTGGTCGAAGATGACCTTGGAAAGTTTGGCTTTGAACGCATCGTCCCAACTCGGTGCGTCGTAACACCAGTCGTAAGCCAGTGCCAGATACGTGCCGTGCACATAGAGCGTCAGGCCTTTAGTGCGTGAATTGTTGATCGCGGCTTTGTCGACCAGGCGGGATTCGACCAATCCGCGGGCTTTCTTCGCCCAGGTGTCGTCGCCGGTCAGGACGTACAGAAACGCGGCACGATTGAGCATCATCAGTTGGTCGTAGTCGTCGTCGGGGGTGCCGGGCTTGCGACCCCAATTATCGAAGTCGGCGGACTTGATCAGGTGCGCGTACATGCTCTTGTACGGCTCTTTTGTGATGCGTTTGCGCAGTTCGGGCACGTCCTTCTTGGAAAACAGCAGGCGCGGGTGCTCCGCACCGGCAGCAAAGGTGACCAGAAACAGGGAAACGATCAGGGCTATCGCGTAGTAAAACATGTCGCGTAATTATACGCGAAAGACGACGCTGCGTTGATGCGGTTTTAGGCCGATCAGAGATATTGGGCGTATTTCTGGCGCAGTTGATCGGCACCTTCCGTGCGCCCGGTCTTTTCCAAAAACGTCAGATATTTGGGCAACTGCGATTTACCCGGCAGGTGCATCGCATGAAACGGCCCGCCTTCCTCGATCACGGTCCAGAGCGGGTCCTGTTTGTCCTGCGGCATCTTCTGCATCTGCTGGTCGTACCAGCGCGACAATCGCCATGCCCCCTCGCGTACAATCTCCGGATGTTGTGACGCAATATCGTTCTGCTCGTATGGATCTGTCGATAGATCGTACAGCATTTCCTGTGGAAACAGGTGAAACCCATCGTGGTACGTCCGCATGTACAGCCAGTTGTCCCACCGAACCGACCGCTGGCACACATGGGCGCACTGCGAAATGACCAGTTGGTCGTGGCCGGTATCTGAACCTTTGGTAAGCGTGTCGGCGAAGCTTTTGCCGTCCCAGATCGGGCACTTGTCGCGCTTGAGCAGATCCATCAAGGTCGGTGCCAAATCGACGTTGTAGTGCAATCCGTCATCGATGGTGCCTTGTTTCATGCCCGGCCATTTGATGATCATGGGGATTCGGCAGGTGCCGACGTCTGCGGTGCCGTGTTCGGCATAGATGCCCAGTTCGCCGAAGTTCTCGCCGTGATCGGCACTGATGATGATCGCGGTGTCTTCATACACCCCGGCGTCCTTGAGCATTTTCACGATCCTGCCCACACGATCATCGACATAGCGGATGGCGGTGTCGTAACCATCGACGATCCGGCGCATTTGTTTCAGATCGTCGATTTTTCCGGGCTGTCGGGGGTGTTTGGGGTTTTCGATGTCGTTGTACATCGAGATTTCCAGCGAGCAGTGCGGGCCGGTCATCTTGTTGTGACGTTTGATCAGTTTTTCGTCATCCAGATGCTTGGGCAGCGGATCATTGGCAAACGGCTCGCCGTACTCAAGTGGGGCGCGGTAGGGGGTGTGAACATCCCAGAAGTTGACGTGCAGAAACCAGTTGTCGTTCTTGATGTTGCGATCGAGCCAGGGGAAGAGGACCGGATCGACTTCTTCTGCCGACTCTTGACCGCCTTTGCCGGTGTTGTGGATTTCGTTGAAACCGGCATAAAACCACCACGCCGCGTGACGCTGGCCGAACGGGGAGATCATCGCGGTATGGAATCCCGCCTTTTGAAGCTGGGCGGCCAGACCTTGGGCATCGAACTGATCGCGAAACCCGCGAATGTACCCCTCATTTTTCGGATTGGCTGCCGTGTGACCGTGTCCGACCACGCCGGTCTGAATGC
>JBGSMH010000557.1:0-17955 GCA_041740275.1 Phycisphaerae bacterium | reverse complement strand
GGTCGCCCATGCGGTAAAGCCGTAGGGGAGATAGCGTGATTCGTCTTCGCCAGAGCGCCCGGCGCCCACCATGTGCCGCAGAATCATCCACCAGTGATGACGTCCGATCCAGATGATGACCGCCGCGTAGATGATCAGGCCGCCGAACGTCTGCTCATTCTTCATCTGCTCGGTGAAGTTCACCTGATAGGTCCCGAACAGCACTTCGGCGACCTGCATGATGACAAAATAGGCCCAAAGACTGAACGCGACCTTGGTCTGAAGGAAGAATGCGATGCCGATGATGCAGAAATAGATCGCGGACGCCTTGAACCCCCAACTGGTAAATACCCACGGCTCATCGGCAAACAGCCCGCCGGCGTCATAGTCCAGTGGCACCGCCGGCACCAGCGGCGAATAGGCGTTCAGCGCGTTCATCGAGTGCAGTCCAAAAACCGTCGCGGCGGCGATCCAGAAACCGACCGATCGAAACAGTTGGTTCAACGCCTGCCCCGGCGCGGGCGATTCGATCAGCGAGCTATAAATCGTCGCCAGCGGAAACGCCAGTCGCTCGTTTTCCACCCATTGCTTGCGAACCAGGATGCACAGGAACAGCATCGTGCCCCAGAGCAACGCGACAAAGATGCCCCATGCCGCCAGTGGTCGAATCCAGGCCCCCCACGGGATCACGCCGTCAGGCGAGCGATCTCGGAAATACTTGAATACCGAGCTGTTCCCGATCTCCGCCGGAGCGGTGGCCGTGGTATCGGGCAAAAGCCATGCAGGGATGTTGGCATCAGCGATCAGTTTCGCGTCGTCGGGGGACTCGGCGGCGCGGGTATAGAGCCCGACAATGCTCGAGGGCAGATACCGCATCAACCCGCTGCTCGGCAGCGAGCAGGAGACGAGCAACATCACGACAATCACCGCAAGCTCGGCCTCCCGGATCGCCAGATGGGGCACGAACTTCCGCAGCGGCCCATTGACCAGCAGCACCAAGGTCAGCACCAAAAGAACCAGTGCGATCGGCAGGAAGTTGCCGACCATGTAGGTATTGGCGACCGCAAAATCGTTGTACGGTGCCAATCCGCAGATAAACACGACGCCGGCCAGTCCGATCAGAATGCTGCGAAGGGTGACGGCACGGGGTGTGGGTTCACTGGGCACTGGCGATGGGTCGGACACACTCATATTTTGGGGGGAGCGCTTTTCCATAGACGATCATGACTTTCTGCTGGCCAGATAAGAATACCGAAAATTCGCCAACCCGGCTCGCCAACCCACTTCCTATTTCGAAACCGTCTCCAGCAGATTCCGCACCAGCGACCGGCCAACCTCTGGCGAAAATCCCGCGATCCCGTCGTGCCGAAGCCCCAATAGCCCGGCAGTGAGGTCGGTGTCACTGAGATAAACCGCCGGCCGGTCGTTGATGTGCATCACACGCACCTGCTGACGCTCGGCACCTTTGAGTTTGAACAAATAGGGACGCATGCTCATGCGTTCGACTTTGATGGGGTCGTTGAAAAGCGCCGCGGTATCTGGAACGGTCTCCGGCCCGCGATCGCTGAGTTTTAGTCCAAGCAGCATCCCTGTGGCCGAATCCGTAAACGTCGACGATCCACCGGCGGCATCGACCAGTAGCGTCCCGCCGCCGCGGAGATAGTCGCCCAACGCCTTTTGCTCATCGGCCGATAGCTGGAACGCGGATGTGCCGGTCAGGTGCGCCAGCTTGTACTTCGTCGCATCCAGCTTGCCCTGCGAGAGGTCAACCACTTCGGTCTTCAGGTTTACCGCTGATCCCTCTGCGGAGTTGGCGAACTCCGACCACGCCTTCGGCTCGGGATCCCAATTCCCGGCGTACTTGATCCGCGCGATCTGAACGGCAGGTTGTTGCGGAGCGACCTTCTGCCCCGGCCCGGCGGCGGGGATCAATCGGGGGCGAAACTGGTTTTTATCCACCGTGTAGAGAATGATATTGGCCATCGCCTGAAACGCGTCCAGATGCTGCGTCCACGCCCGATTGTGGGTCCAGCGGGCGAGGTCGTCGTTGGGGATGAGCACGATCAATTCGCGAACACCATTGCTGGTGCCCTCGATCCGTGGAGCGCGTTTCCATGTCGAAGAGGCGTATTGGCCATTGGAGAGGATCGGGTGATCTTCCAGGAGAACGCGCGACTCATAGGTTGGGAATAACGCCGAAGAAAGCTGTCGAAAACTCCTGGTGAAGGCGGCTGATCCGGCGTCGGCGTTACCCAGCAGCAGACCGCCGCGCTCGATATAGGCCCGAATCACCGCGACCTGTTCGTCGGTGAACGTGAACGCCCGGTCGCCGCTCATGTAGAGCACGGGTGAATCCAGAAGATCGTCGAGCGACGCGCTCAAGGGCAGGATTTGCCAGTTGAGGTGACGCTCCAGATTCAGGCCCATCCATCGCGTCAGATTGGCGATATCGCGCGGCCGCTGGTGCCAGCGAAGCGACACGCCTTGTCCGTTGGCGTCGTGGGAATCGTATTCGAGCTTGGTCACGGCAATGGGCGCACGCCCGTAGGAGAGGAACAAAATCGCAAAAGCGCTGTCGGCCACACCGTCGGCCTCGTTCGCGAACACATGCCCCCGCCAACTGCCATCGGCATGCTGTTTCGACTTTAAAAAATCGATGCCGGCGCGATACCAGTCGCGCTTGCCAAAATAGCGATACCCCCCCGCCACGCCGCATCGTTCCAAGGCGTATAACGCATAGATCTCACGCGGCCCGGCACCCCAGTCATTCCTGATCACGGCATCAAAGTTCTGCGTGACCCAATTGCGGGCCTTCTCCATGTTCGCGTCGGTGATGTTGCCCCGCTCAGTGGCATCACGAGCGAGCATCTCCTGCGTGACAAACAATGTCGCCAGACCCGCAGCAGTCAGACCCGGGGCCGGAAGCTCGTTAAACCCCGCCATCGAGCTATAAGGCCACGCACCATCCGCCCGCTGCAACTGACGCCAGCCCCGATCGATCCCCTCCCATGCCCGTTTCGGGATCTCCACACCACAATACGTCGCGGCCATCAGTCCCAGGGAAGCGACTTGAGCGTTGGAGATATCGCTTCGGAACGCGAGGTTGGGCTGAGGCACTTGCTGGGAGTACCACGCCAGCCCATCGGGGGTAAAGAATCGACCCATGCGATCGGCATCTTCTTTGGCCCGCTTCTTCACTTCGGCGGTCTTGGGCGAATACATCCACACCATCAGTCGAAACCCAGTCGTGTAGGTGCCCGTGAGCTGATTGTTCTTGACCAGCCAGTTGACGGCCTTGACGATTCGCTCATCGGTCGTTTTTTCGCCCGAGGCCAGTAGCGCGTATGTCACCAGCGCGGTCCGACCGCCCCATACCGCTCGCGCGGGGAACATCCCGTGGTAGAGTTCGTCATTACTAGGAATATCGCCAAGTTCCCAACTGCCATCGGGTTTTTGCTGTTGATAGAGGAAGTCTTTGGCGCGTTTGAGCATCGCGACCGCGACATCGTCGCCGGGTCCGCTATCCGCCGCCGGGGCAGCAGCAGGATTCAGCAATACGATTGCCAGAACAATCGCAATGCATCCCAAGCATGAAATCAGTCGGTGTGTCCTCTTAATCACATACCCTCCGTTTTGACCCATCGTACCACAATGAGCCAAACATTACACGCCGGCCTCCACAAAGAACTGATTCGGAATCGAATGAGATAGCTGGTACTGATGGGTCTGCCCAACCGCGTGCGAGCCTTGGCAAGTCCCCCGTCGAGCGACGTCGTTGCCAAGGGCGTGCTTTATTTCGTCGTCAATCGATTCTTATCTTCAACACACACCGATTCCGGCAATAGTTAGTGTGACTGCCGGGTCAAATGCTGATTTTTGCTGAGGTGGATATGGCATCTGCTATGATCCGGACACGTTAACATAGGCAAGGCAACGGTAAGAACTTCATGACGCAGGCTGGAATCGCTATCGCAGCGGGGGTGTTTGTTGCGCTGATCGTGGCGATCGCGGAACTCCTCCACGCGCGCCGGGTGCGTCGAGTGAAGTTCCTGGCGTTCGGGCCTGATGCCGAACCGCGACGCTGGACCCGCGTTGTCGGGCCGCTTCGATCGGTCTGCCTGGGGGCGTTCGTGTGGGCTTTTGTGACATTGGTGCTGGTCAAAACCGGCGCGTTTGCCAGTGCGCCGCCGGCGATCGGGTCGGAAACGCGGAATGTCGTCTTCATCGCCGATTTGTCGCCGAGCATGTATTTGACCGATTCGGGCGTGGACGGTGCGTTGTCGCGTCGGGCGCGGATGGCGGAAGTATTCGATGGCCTGCTGGAGCGGGTGGGTGGCGATGTCACATTTACCGTCATCGGCTTTTACACCGACGCGTTACCAGTGGTGTCTCAAGTGCGCGATCGAGAAGTCGCACGCAACGTTTTCAACGACCTGCCGCTGGTTTACGCAATGGGCCCCGGCGAAACGAATCTGGGGCTATCCATCCAACGCTCGATGGAACTGATCGAGACGTTTCACAAGGATAGCAGTTACGTTTTTATCTGTACCGATGGGGATTCCGAAGCCCTTACCCAGGCGATTGCCCTACCGCCGAGTGTGCATCGGGTAACTGTCCTGGGAATTGGCGATCCGAATCGCCCCACCTTCATTGATGGCCGCCAATCGAAGCAGGATCCGAACACGTTGCGGATGCTGGCATCGATGCTGGGTGGCAATTATTACGATGTGAACACACGCCATGTGCCGACCAGCGAGTTGGACAATCTGATCGTTCGTCAGGGATCGGGTGACAAGTTGGATCAAACCGCGCTATCGCTGCTGGTCATGGCGTTGGCCGCGACGACGCTGGCATTTATTCCGGTCGCACAGCAGTACGGCGGCACTCAATGGCGAATCGTCATGCCGACCAGCACGGCGCAGGAGGCCGCATGATCCGCAAAGCGCTGGTCTTGTTGTGGCTGCTGTTTCCGGTGGGTGTGCTGGCGTTCCATTTCAACTACGGCCAGTCGCACATGCTCCGGGAGGCGGCGTCGGATGATCTGAAACGGATCGCCGAATTGGAGCGACTGCCCGAAGAGGAACGCGACTGGGAACAGATCATCGCAGAATATGAAAAGCTCGAGGAGAAACTGGCGGCGACAGAATTGCCGGATGTGATCGACCGCATCAAACTCGCCAAAGCACGGGCGTGCCTTGAGATGCTCGATATTGGCACGGCGATCACAGATCTGACCGAATTGTTGCAGGCGTGCGCAACGCGATATGGCGATGACGCTCCAATCACCCGCGGCGTGCGCGAAACACTCGGCAAAGCCCACTATCACGCGGCCCTGCTGCTACAGGAAAACGACCTTCCCGAAAAAGAGTGGCGGCCATTTGCGGATCGATCGCGGCAGTTGTTTCGCTATCTGGCCGAACATGATGACCCGGCTGCGTTGAATGAATATGAAAAGCGTGTGACGAAGGAGTTCGACCGCGCGGCCAAGCGAATCACCGGCACTCAGAACTGACAATAAGAGGAAGCTATGAAGAAATCGACGAAAACAATATTGCTCCTGGCATCAGTCCTCGCGGGGACGGCCACTACAACCTGGTCACAGGAGGCCGCGAAGGCCAAGCCCGCCCCCGAAAAGCCGGCAGCCGAAAAATCGGCGCAAGCCTCACCCGATGTGCAAGGCGAGAAGATCAAGGACGTCAAAAGCGTGAACAATGGCACGGAGGCGGTATCGACCGAAGTGAAAAAGGGCACGACCGTTGACGGAGTCGCCCAAGCCGTTCCCGGTATCGTTGGCGCCAGTGCCGGCAAAATGGAAAACCTGAAAAAGGCGCTCTCGCTGACTGCGCCACCCGTTGAGACGCCCGGCGGAGGATCACCCGGCGGAACGGCACCCGAGATGGCCGTGGCAAAACTGCTCGATAAAAAGATGAAGGCCAAGGAACCCGAAGAGCCTGTTCAAGAGGTCAAGGATGCTCGTGCAGTGCCCCAGGCGCCGCCGCCCAACGAAGCAGGCGGTTCGTAGTTCAAGCAGGTGAGACGGGTTTCGGTTGGCTACTTACTTTAGTGAAGTGAATGCTTATGAGATTTAATGCGACCCTCAGGGGCCTGGTTTTGTTAACAGATGTCGGATCGTCGGCGGCATTGATGCAGGCGCAGACTGCGCCGGATTACCCAGGGATTGAGAACATCCCTTTCCAGCGACACGCCGACGATATCGCGGCCAACATGAATCGCTTCAAGGGCACGGCACCGGATCCCGCAAAGCCGCTGCCGCCCGTCGAGCAGTTCCGCTTCGATTTTTTCTCCGGCAATTGGACGGGCATCGCGGCCAGCCTTAAGAAGATGCCGCCGGAACTCGCCGATCGCGTTTACAGCAAGATACTCGCCGACCTCACCGCCCGCCGCGAGCCGTTCATGCAGCAGGAGGACGTGATTGGCCTGATCCGCGCCAATCCGTCGGGCTGGGATGCCACGCGACTTCAACATTTGGGACAACTGGTCAAAGTTTGTATTTCGCCGATGGAACTGCCCTGGTTGGAAAAGCAGTTGACTGAGGGCGTTGGCGGTCTGGGAGGCAACGATCCTGCCTCCCGCCTCAACGCCGGCCGAATGCTCATCCATACACCGTTTCACGCACTTGCGACCAAGTTCCTCCCCACCGCAGACGGAGCCAAAGCCATCACAGACGAAGCGGTACGGACGCAGGTCGTCGCGTATCTGGATGCCCGCGCCCAAGTGAATGAAATGGAGAAGCAGCAGGGGTATTCAGAATTGGCCAAGCACATGGTGGTGATGTCGGATCCGAAAGCCTCCGCCGCCAATTTGAAAGCCGCCAAGGCGGCATTCATGAAACTGCTGCCCGAGGCATCGCAAGCCGCGCTGGAAAGTGCCTTCACTTCGCTGATCAAGAACAAGCCTGACGTCGCTTACGAACTACTGACGGAGCTGGTGAAGAAGTACCAGGACTCGTTGCGGCTAAAGAACTACGACCTGCGTCAGCAGCAACTGCTTTCGCTCAATACGCTGGCTAGGGCCTGTGTCGCGACCGTACCGGCGGACGATGAAAAATGGAAAACGCTTCTGAGCCTGATGGCCGATCACTGGTTGACCGAAGCTGATGTGACGTACCAAACCAAAGGGGTAGTAACGAGATTGGGACGTCTGGACGCTGTGCCGCCGCAGGAATTAGTCATTTCAGCACCTTCGGGGAAGTGGATTCAGGCACTGCCCAAATCCATGTCGAACAAGGTGTTGATCGGCGTCGTCCGAGCCAACATGCTGGCCGGTGCGTTTGATGAGGCCGCGACACAACTCGTTGAGCTGCACAAGAGCGACCCTGAAACCGCCCTCCCAGCGGCCCAGGAGTTTTTGACTCACTGGGCAGAACGTCATGACCCGAACATCCCCGAGGCGATCCGTGCCCGCCACGCGTTACCGCAGGACGCCTATATCTCCGTCACCCCGCTGATGATCGAACGCAACATCAACGGTTTGGCACGCATCCTCACCCTCTTTCGTGAAAACGGCGTGCCCTACGGCGATAGCGCCAAGCTGGTCAGCGCGTTTGACGTGGTTTACGGGCGGGCAGAAGCCTACAAGCTATCGCATATCGAGAAAGTCTTCGGTCCCATTGAACAACTGGATGAATCGCTTGTGATGCAGTTGCTGACGCGCATGGGTGACTCGCTCGGCAAGAAGTGGCGCAACATCGAAATGCAGAAGCAGAATCTGACCCGACGGGACGAAAGTCAGACGCTGGAACTCACCCGTAACGGCTACACAACTGCCACGACGATCGCGGATCGCTGGCTGGCCAAAACGCCGGATGGATTTCAGGTCGCGACGCTCGGCGGGATGCTCAGCAATGACTGGGCCGATTTTGAGTATTTTCAGAAACTCGATACGTCCGACAGTCTGGCTCGGATGACGGCATACCGACAGAAATTCGTCAAATCGCAGGATTTCTTCTTCAAAGCCGCCAAGGCCTACGAAAAAGCCGTGCCGCAGATGGTCCCGGCCAGCTACTCCATCGATGTGTATGTGGCGTGGTTTAACAGCCAGTTGGGAATCAACTCCAACGGAGATGTGAATCTCTCGAAACCGACCAGCCGTCCCGGCCTGACCAAGATCCGCGATTCCATGCGGTCGATGTCCAAGGAAGCCACCGACGCGCACGTCGGCATGTTTGCCCGGTACATCACCAGTCGCATGCAGGCGACCAATCCGGGGCTGCATGAAGACCTGAAGTATAAATATCTTGCCAGTTCGCTGATGATCACGCAGGACAACCCCTTCACCATGCAGGCCCGCCAACAGGTGGATTACTACAACGAGTTGCTCGCCGAGATGCGTCTGCAGGCAGATCTGGACGGGCCAACCACTGTGGGACGGGATCAGGATTTTGGGATTGTGCTCAGTGTGTACCATACCGAGGGAATGGGCCGCATGGCGAGGTTCAAGCGGCACCTGAGTAACACCCTCCCGCCTGACACCACCAACCGGCGGGCGCAGGCGGCGCGGAATCCAATGGCACCCAAAGTCCTTCGCATGACCGAGGTGCAAGGGCCGCGTGACGCCCTGGAATTGTCCATCCACGAAGCGCTCGACCCGTTTTTTGACGTCCGTTCGATCACCTTCAGCCGTGAGGATGTCCTTCCACGTCCCACCGACACCCCGGGCTGGCAGCAAACCGTTCTGGCCTACGTCCATTTGCGGGCCAAAGACGCCAGTGTGGACCGCGTGCCCCCGATCGAACTCGAACTGTCGTTTCTCGACTTCGGCGGCCCGGTGACGATACCAGTGGAGTCGGCAGAAACGCTGCTCAAGGTACAGTCCGATACCGTCCCGCCACGGCCTGTCGCTGGCGTTGAAGTGACCCAGACACTTGATGCGCGCCAACTCCCTACCACAGGCGGGGTGACGCTGCACATCAAGGCGACCGCCGCCGGTCTGGTGCCCGAATTGGACCAGATCCTCAATCTTGACGTGATGAAACCGGGCATAGCGGTAAAATCTGTCGCCGCCGCAGGCGGTCCGCTGGTGCGGGAGATCAACAGTTGGTCGCAGAATATTCAAGCCATCTCCGAGCGTGAATGGACCGTCACACTGCAGGCACCGGATGAAGTCCATGAAGGCAGTGCTTCGACGACCTTTACTTTCCCGACCGCCCTGGCGGCGGACACCAAGATCACCAACCAGATGTTTGACGACATGAACCTCGTCCCCGTCACCAGTGCAACTGCCACCATTGGCGAAGTGCGCACGGACTCTGGTGTGATGCTGAAAAAGCTGATTTGGCCCGTGGCCGGGGTGATCGTCCTGGCGCTCGCGGGGCTGATTGCCTTTCTCATGCTGCGTGGCCGCAAAGAGCACGCGCCGGTCGTCCACGCGCGCGATATCTTTAAGATGCCCGAACACCTCGACGGTTTCGTCGTCGTCCGACTTCTGAACGGATTGATCTCCAGCCCGCATGTCAACTTCGCCAATGCGGACAAGGATGCCATACGCAAGGACATCGATCATGTTCAAAAATCAGTCTTTACGCCCAATGGATCTGGACTGGATACGTCAGACCTCAAGAGCATCGTCAGCAAGTGGCTTGCCCGCCTTAACTAACCCGTCATTTTTTCAAGACAGAAAACTCACATGAATCTCATGCAGGAAGCAACTCCCACACTGAACACCAACGCCAATTTTATTGCCAACGTGCGGCAGCGCGTCGGGCAGGTCGTCGTCGGACAGGATGTCGTTGTCGAACGCGTCCTGATCGCACTCTTCACTGGCGGCCACCTGTTGCTACAGGGTTTGCCGGGACTGGCCAAGACGCTGCTGGTGAACACGATCGCCAAGGTGATCGACCTAAAATTCGCCCGCATTCAGTTCACCGTTGACATGCTGCCTTCGGACATCATCGGTTCGGAAGTGATCGACCAGAAATCCGGGGATTTCCGCGTTCACAAAGGCCCGGTATTCACGAACTTGCTTTTAGCCGACGAAATCAATCGCGCCGCCCCGAAAGTGCAGAGCGCGATGCTCGAAGCGATGCAGGAACGCAAAGTCACGATCGGCGGCAACAGTTTTCGCCTGCCCGTCCCGTTCCTGGTGATCGCGACGCAAAACCCGGTCGAGCAAAGTGGCACCTTTGAACTTCCTGAAGCCCAGCTTGACCGGTTCATGCTCCTGCATCGGCTTGGGTATCCAACCGCAAACGATGAAGAGGACATTCTCAAGCGGCAACTGGGCATGGGCCTGAAGCGCGACGAGGGTGGCGGTGCCGTGCCGAAGACGGCCTTCGATATGATCGACGACAAACCCGTCGGTTGCATCAACGATCTCACCACCGCGATGGAAGCGGTGCAGAACGTATTTGTCAGCGACATCTTTGTGAAGCACTGCGTGGAACTGATTCGTCGGACGCGCGATTCGGAACTACTGGATTTCGGTTGCTCGCCGCGCGCGGGACTGGCTTTGATCAACGCGTCACGCGCCCGTGCCGTCATCCATGGCCGGGATCATGTGCTTCCTGAAGACATGTTCGCGCTGGCAGAAGATGTGGTCCTGCACCGCATCCGCCTGACCTATGAAGCCGCCGCCAGCGGACACACCGGGGCAAAGGTCTTGCAGTCGATGCTGTCGGACCTGTCCTGATTCAAAGGCGACTGATGCACAAGACCGTCCAGATCAATCCCGATCCGTTGGATTCGCGCCAGTTCGACCTGGTGGTGCGCAAACTCGCCGATGCGCTCTCCTATGGGCAGGAGGCGTCGATCTTTCACGGAGCGGGGTTGGAGTACGAGCAATCCAGGCTCTACACACCCGGCGATTCCACCCGGTTCATCGACTGGAAAGTGTCGGCACGTGCCGGCAAGCTCTACGTCAAAGAGTTCGAAGAACCCAAGCGCGTTCCGCTGTACATCCTGATCGACACCTCGGCGTCGATGTGCGTCAGTTCCACCCCCCTGAGCAAGTATGGTCTGGGTCTGCAAATCGCGACGGCGTTGGCGCTGGCGGCACAATCCAAGATGACGCCGGTGGGTATCATGGGCTGCGGCGAACGCGAACTGCACGTCGAGCCCACCCTCTCCCGCAATGTGGTCATGGACTGGTCGCACCAGCTAAGACACCACAATTTCGTCGAAACCACCTCCCTCGGTCGTCGGGCACGCGAACTGGCACCGACACTTGGGCAACGCAATACAATTCTGGTTGTGAGTGATTTCCACGATGCAGACGGCATCGCAGCGATCCGGACCTTGGCACAGCGGCATGATTGCGTTGCACTGCATATGCTGGATCCAGCTGAATACGGTGTTAGCGGCGCCGGCATTTTCAGAGGTCGTGAGGCCGAAACAGGCAGACACTTTGTCGCCCGCGGCCAGGTCCGCCATGAAACCGCCACCGCCGAACTGCAAAGCGAACTGACCCGCTTCCGCGTCGACTATTGTCGTATCCAGACCGACAAGCCCATCCTCGCCACCCTCCGCCACTTCCTGAAACATCGTGGTGGACTTACCTCGGGGGCGCGATGAACCGCTTTCGAAACAGGAAACTCTGGATAGGCTCCCTGCTCCTGATCGTGGTGGCTGGCGTGAGTCTCTATTTCCTTTTACCAGAACGCCCCGACGACATGCTCGAGGTTCCGCTCGGCGTGGAAGAAGCCGTCATCGTCACCTACAACGGGAATCCGATCGAAGCGATTCCGTATAAATGGGGTGTTGCGCTAAACGTGCGGATCGCGGATGTTCAGGAAAGTGGCGGCCAGCGCGTTTACGACATTCGCTATATCGTGAACCGGGCCGGCGAATATGACCTGAAAGACTATTTCCGCGACACCAACGGCAATCCCTCGGAGGGTTTTCCCTCCTTTCGCGTGCGCGGATCGAGTGAACTGTCGAAAGACATCGAAGAACGCATCGCCGAGACGGAGAACGTCAAGGTCGCCATCCCAGCGTGGTACCATGAGACGCTCATCGTATTGGGCGTGATTTGGGTCGCGTGGCTGGCATTGCTGATATGGTGGCCAAAGAAGAAGGTGGCGGCGGTTCCTGCGGTGGTTCGACCCAATACGCTGGCGGATGATATCCGCAGGTATCTGGCAATGCTGGAAGCCGGATCACTTGATACCGCCCGCCAGGCGAAGCTGGAACTGATGATCTTCCGCCAGTGGCGCGATCAACAATCGCTCGGCGACGTCCCGATGTCGGACTTGCTCCTGCGGTTTCGATCCGATCCGGAGGTCTCCGCCGCGTATACCGAGCTTGAGAACTGGCTGCACCGGACCGATCGAACCGGCACCGCCGGGCCGGTTGCGGATGCGGTCCGGGCGCGGATCAAATCAGCAAGTGTGGAACAAACGATGGAAACTGCGGCCTCATGACTTTTGCGCATCCCGCCATCCTGTTCGCACTTGTGATTCCGGTGACGCTGGCGTTCTGGGAATGGACGCGCTCCGGCCATACGCTGGTCATGCCGTTTGATCTGGGCGGACAGCGCCGGGGGCGGATACTCAAATTCTTCGTCCTGTGTGCAAACACACTCCCGGCGATGCTGCTGGCGATCGCGATCCTGTTTCTGGCCCGCCCGATCACCTTTGGGCCTCCCCGGACCGAACGAAAGCTCACCAACATCCAGATCGTCTTTGATACCTCGCCCAGCATGAGCGAGAAGTACGGCCAGCAACCACCCTCGGGCGAGCGGTACTCGCGATTTGATGCCGCGATGGATGCGATCGACCAGTTCGTCAAGTTCCGCGAGGGCGATGCCTTCGGACTGACGGTCTTCTCTCGCAATTACATCCACTGGACGCCGCTGACACTCGATACCAGCGCGATCAGCAACTCACGACCATTCATCAAAGTCTTTACCCTGATGACCCACCTGGGCCGGCCAAAAAACTTGCCCGAAAATGTCTGGTCGGGAACGTTCATCGCCAACGCGTTGGAGGGTGGCATAGACATCCTGTCCAAACGCCCCGTGGGCGACCGGATGATCATCCTGCTTACCGATGGCCATAGCAGTGATTTCCGTAATGGCCGGGAACTTGAAGTGGTGGAAAAGCTGAACGAAGCCGGCATCACGGTGTTCGCCGTCAACCTCTCGGGGGATGAGGTCGAGCGCGGCCTGGAAA
This sequence comes from Phycisphaerae bacterium, assembly GCA_041740275.1. Taxonomy (GTDB): domain Bacteria; phylum Planctomycetota; class Phycisphaerae; order Tepidisphaerales; family Tepidisphaeraceae; genus BPJO01. The sequence continues at coordinate 4,850 of JBGSMH010000557.1, read as the reverse complement.
CGATCACCGAGGGCACGGGGGGACAAATGTTCACCGCCATCGATAACAAGGCACTTCAGGCAGTATTCAGCCAGATCGACCAGATGAACCGCGTTCAGATCCTGCAAAAGGAACCGCAGGTCATTGACCTGTTCCACCCCCTCTATTGGCCCACGGCGATCGTGCTGGCGTTGCAGTTGCTGTCGCTGTTCGTGTTGCGTTTCAATCCGTGGTGACCGTTTGGGCTCCGCCAGCCGCCCCCCGGCGAGAATGATTCTCAGTTGCTCGTCGATTGGACGAAAGTCCAATTGACGCTCATGGTGGTTCGGCAGTAGATTGTACCTTTGTCTGGCTTGGCGGAGCAGGCAGATGCAGATGTGGAGAATGGAACGTGGATTTCATCTCGACTATCGGGCTCGTCGTTTTTCGGCTCCGCACTGGCTGAATCCAGTACCCAAAGTCCGCCATTTTTCTGAGTAACTCGCCTAGAAAGGTTTACCCCATGCACCGAAACTCACTTCGAGCGTTCCTCTGTCTGACAACCCTTGGATTGCTCTCCAGCCCATCGTTGGCGCAGAACAGTTCGGTCGACCGACTGCCTCCCGGTGCCAACGCAGCAGCGGTGATAGACGTGCAGGCGCTGCTCAAGACCAAGATGGCAGAGAAAGAGGGCTGGCGCGCCAAGCTCGCAACGGGCTACGGCAGGCCGATCGCCGCTCCGGCAACGGCAAAAACAATCACGATGGCGGCGTTTATTTCGCCCGACTCGTTCACGCCACAGTGGCAATCAAGCATCATCGAACTTGCTGGGCCTGCCAATCTCGCCGCGATCGCTCGCGCCCAGCAAGGGTACACCGAAGAAATCGCTGGCAAAAAGGCCGTTCACACCGGCGGCGACGCGTACTACGTTCAACTCGACAACACATCGCTCGGCGTCTTCTGGCCAGCCCAGCGTCAACGCGTTGCAAAATGGGTCGAGATGAACGCGACATCCACCCAAGCGCCGAAATATCTCCGCGACGCAATCGGCAAAGCCGGGGAAGTCGGGCAGATCACGATCGCGATGGACCTGAACAATGCTTACAGCACCGCTCAGGTCTTCCAATCGATGGCTCATGGGTCGTTCAAGAGCCTCGATAAGTTTGATGGCGACGTCGCCGTGCTGTCCGAGCGAATCTCCAAGATCAAGGGATTGGTCATTACCGTAAACGTGACGGACGAGATCAACGTCCTGATTCGCGCTGATTTCGATCTTGAACCGACTATTATGACCCCCTTTGCAAAAGGCTTGGCGCGAGAGATGCTGACCGATTTCGGGCTTCCGGTGGACGACATCAAGGACTGGGACGTCAAATCGGTCGGGAGCTCGGTCGTCGCCACTGGCAAACTCTCTCTCGCCGGAATGCAGCATCTTCTGATGCCCTTTGAGCCGCCAGCACCCTGGACCACCGGCGGCGGTGGCGAAACGGGAATGACCACCGAACCGGCAAAGGTTGAACCCCTCGATCCCGCAAAGGCATCGCAGGCGTACTACCGCACTGTGGCGAAGATTCTAGAAAATATTCAGGTTCAGCAGGCGTCGATGCAGATGACTGCAAACGTCTTCAAAGGCCAGGCGAGGCGAATCGATAATCTTCCGGCTCTAGGTGTCGATCCGGCTTTGCTTGCCTGGGGCAGCCAGGTCTCCCAGGCCCTTCTGCGAGGTGCACAGATCGCAGCGGTCGGCCAGCAACGCGCGATAGCGGCCAGTTCCGGTGTCGCTTCGCCGGTTGCGTACACGAACGACAACGAATACTACGAAAACGGCTATAACAACACCGCCACTGCCGAAACCCGTGCCGCCTTCCGCAACGTTCAGGGACAACGTCGCTCAATGGGCGAACAAGCGCGTGCCGACTCGCTGAATGACGTCGCAACTCTGCTAAACGACGTCAACGCCCAGCGCGGCAAGATCCGGGCCGATATGGTGCAGAAATACAGTATCGAGTTTTGATCTCGCCTTTTGGCGTAGATCAGACCGAAATGTATTTGACGATTAATTCCAGCTCGCGCGATTTTTCGGTCGCGCGAGCTGGCAATTTGTTGTTCTCGATGTGATTTCACGTTTTGTCTTCTCGCACGCGGAGTAGAGTCATGAAAACGCTACAGATATGGGTCGGTTCACTTATCATCGCACTGTGTTGCTCGCCGCTCTTTTCGCAGGCACCCGTTCCCGCGCCAGCACCCGTTCCGCCGACCGAGAAGGACGCGCCAAAGGACCTGACCGAAGTCCAATGGCCTCGCGAGTTTGAAAAAGACGGCAAGAAGCTGACGGTCTATCAGCCGCAGATCGACGAGTGGAAGAACTACACCACCATGCATGTCCGCTGTGCCGTATCGGTCGAAGGGGTATTGAAGGAAGAGCGGTTCGGTGTCGTTGAGTTTGACGCCACGACGATCGTCGATCACTCGACGCGGCTCGTCGCGATCATGCCCCAGAAGCGGGATATTCGCTTCACCAAGGTCTCTGACACCGAGGACGCCCAACTCAAGGCTGCGATCGAAGAACTGCACCCGGCGGGTCGCACGGTGATCATCGCGCTCGACCGAGTGGTTGCGTGTCTGGATGTGGAGAACCAGTCCAAACAGCGGGCCGTCGAGGTCAACCTTGATCCGCCCAAGATCCTCTATAGCAGCCGCGACGCGATCATGGTGATTTTCATGGGCAAGCCGGTGGTCAAACCGATCACGCCCGGCAAGAGCGATCTGGAGTTTGTCGTCAATACGAACTGGGACATCGTCCATGAGGTCGCATCCCGCACTTACTATCTGCTGGTTGAGGATGGCTGGATGTCAGCCCCCGACCTGCTGAACGGCCCGTGGACAGCCGCCAAGAGCACGCCCGCCTCGTTTGTGGGCCTGCCACAGGACGAGAACTGGGCAGCCGCCCGGAAGAATCTGGAGGCCAAGCCGCTGGACAATCCCCCCGCAGTCTTCACCTCGACCGAGCCCGCGGAGTTGATCGTCACCGAAGGCCGCCCGCAGTTCCGGCAGATCCCCCAGACGCAGCTTTCGCAGATCAGTAACACCGAAAGCACGCTATTCTTCCATGCCGGTGAATCGAAGTTCTACTTCCTCAGTGCCGGACGGTGGTTCAGCTCGGCGGATGCCGCCGGTCCCTGGGTGGCGGCAAGCAAATCGCTTCCGGTCGACTTCGCAAATATTCCCGATACCGATGAAGCGGCAGTCGTGAAGGCGTCGGTGCCCGGCACGCAGGATGCGAAGGACGCCGTACTTCTGGCATCCGTGCCCAACAGCACCGTTGTCGATATCAAGACGGAAAAGCCGGTCCAAGTCACTTTCGACGGAGCGCCCAAGTTCGTTCCCATTCAGCAGACCACCGTGTCCTATGCCACCAACACGCCCTACACCGTGTTTCTCGTGGACGGCAAGTATTACTGCTGCGAACAGGGCGTGTGGTTTGTCGCCAGCACGGCAACCGGGCCATGGACATTCTGCTCCAGCGTCCCACCCGCGATCTACACCATCCCGCCTTCGCACCCGACACATAATGTGACCTACGTTTATGTTCAGGAATCAACACCCACCACCGTCGTCTATAACCAGACCTCTGGTTACAGCGGTGAGTATGTGGCGGCGACTGGAGTGTTGATGTTCGGCGCTGGGATGCTGATTGGTGCCGCGATCGCCGATAACAACGACGATTATTATCACTACCACAGTCACTACTATTCGTATGGTTGCGGTGCCTCATATCATTACGGGTATGGCGGGTATTACGGGGGCAGCAGTCATTATTACGGGCCGCACGGGGGAGCGGGATACGGTGCTGCGTACAACCCGGCGACCGGGACGTACCGGCGAGGCGGCTACGCATACGGCGAGAATGGAAGCGTTCAGACCCGCGCCGCATACAACCCCTACACGGGCGCACGCGGTGGAGCGTATCGAGTCGATACCGACTATGGCACACGCGCTGGCGCGGCAGCATACAACCCGCGAACCGGCACCTATGCCCGCGCAGGTTATGCCGAAGGAGAATACGGCAAGGCCGGTTTCGGATCGGCATACAACTCGCGCACGGGCACTGCCGTTGCTGGCGGTGCGGTCCAAACCGATCGCGGTGAAGCCGCCGGAGTCCGCACGAACCGCGCCACGGGGGCAGTCGCGTGGGACACCGATAACAGCCAGGGAAAAGCCGCCAAGACACGATCAGGTGACGTCTACGCTGGTAGTGATGGAACGGTCTACAAACGCGAATCCGGTGGCGGATGGTCCAGCAACTCCGGCGACGGCTGGAGCAAGACATCACCACCCGATGTGAACCGAACCCAGACCCAGCGCCCCAACAACCCGCCCGAACGCACCGCACAGACCAGCACCAATCGCAGTAGCGTCCAGCAACAGGCTCAAGCCCGGGATCGGGGCTCACAACAGACCCAGCGCGCCAGCAACTATCGCTCCTCCGGCGGCAGTTCGGGCGGCAGCCGATCATCCGGCGGTGGTCGCAGTTCAGGCGGCGGTGGTGGCGGGCGACGTCGGTAAGCGTTCGACACCCCCCAATGCCACGACAAGAAAAAAGGATCGGCCTGCGCTGCGGCGCAGGCCGATCCTTTGCGTTTCTCAGATAACTACCGTGGTCGACCGCCCCATCGCCGCGACTCAGCCCCGCCAATCGATTGCCACCAGCGACACATCGTCCGTGAACGACCCGCCGCCAGCCCATTCGCTCAGCAGTTTTACGATGTCCTTTACCGCCACTTCGGTGGCTTTACCGTGACGGTTGACCAGTTCGACTGCCAATCGGTCGATCCCGAACATGCCGCTGTTGGCCGCATCGGCCTGCTCGAAAATACCGTCAGAGAACAGAT
>JBGSMH010000556.1:0-3386 GCA_041740275.1 Phycisphaerae bacterium | reverse complement strand
GGGCAACGCCGCCATCGCCATTTCCAGCGGGAACGCGGTTCGTCCGGGCAGATCGAGTAATTTCATCCACTCGACGCCTTTGCTGCTGGCGTAGCTGTGTCCTTGAAACTCAACATTGCGGTCGGTCGCGTGCTCCCATTTGCCGATCGTGCTGAACGCGGCATCGCTCTGAGCGTCCACGACCGGCCAATGCTCCATCGCGATCGGCTGGTTGGTTCCGACCCAGTCGAGCCCTGCCGTGGGGAGCGGGCAGTCGGGCGTGCCGATCAACTTGCCGAAGGTCGCGACTCGATCGAAGAGTTTGTAGTAGCTGAGAAAGGAATCATCGTGCCGCATCCGCAGTTGGGTGAAAACCGGATCGGTGTCGATGACGCAGGTTCGTCGGGCTTTGCCAAACTCATCCCGCCACGGGGTCACCCCGCTGACGCAGATCAATAGGTCTGCTCCGTCAACGCTTTTTCGCCATTCCTGCTCGGTCATCCCGTAGTAACGATTCTGCAACTCCGAGTGGTAACACCACTTAGCGGCCAGATTCTCTGCCGCAAACGTGCGCGTGAGATAGTCGATCCCGTAGGTTGGGTCGTCCGAGCAGGTGCCATTCGACGGATCAAAGGGTTGCAGCCATTTTCCGGAATCCTCATAGAAGATCACTTCGTGGCCCATTGATGCCAGTCCCAGCAGGTAATTGAGATGATGCCACGTCATCCCCCCCAGCGGATACCCGATGATGTAACCGGCGACGATGATTCTCATGGGCGTGGTGGGTGGTCAGTGGCCAGTGGCGAGGAAAGGACGTCCGCGAGCAGGCGAGTGATGACCCTATCCGGAGCCAGGTACTCCCGCGCGATATCGTATGCCGCCTGTTCGTGCCGGGCGGGATCAGAGGAGATCGTTTCCAACCCGGCGATCGCTTCTTCCATGGTGTCAAACGCGATGATGCCTTCGCCGCTGGGGACGTAGCGGGACCACTTCGTATCCTGCACCACCGCCGGCCTGCCGGCGGCGAGGTAGCAGCAGGTACGGCAACTGAACCAGCCGGAATGGGTCGCGGCATAGACGTTCTTGGCGATACTCCATTCGCCCGCACTTTCGGCGATAAAATCGCGATACGCCTCGGGTGTGATGCTCCGCACACCCGCATCGACGACCTGCCAGCCGTTTTCCTTGATCACGTCGAGGCTGCGGTTATTGCCGATCGCCAGCATCAGCGGGATGTTCGGCACGCGTTTCGGCAGCGAGATAAACCGCTCAAACTCCGGCCGTTTGTCGTAGTAGTTGACGCCCTTGTAGTGCAGTTTTTTCGGCTCTTTGGTCAGGTCGAGCGTCATGATCGTCGTATACGCCGCGCTCGGCGCGATGCGGTGCTCGCGGGCCTCTTTCCAGTGCGGCAACGTGACGACCGGCCGGGTGGTGATCCACTTGATTCCGGCGTGCGGAAGCTGGCAGTCGGCATGATGGATGTTCTCAGCGTAGGTCAGATGCACATCATGCTCAACCGCAACTTCAACATACCGCTTGGCGGCCGGGCCTTCGGCATCGAGCAGATCCTGCAACCCCATCTGGTTGTACCCCGGATCGCTGTCCAGAAACACCTTGCGACACCTGGCCGGTAAATCCTGCGGCAAAGTGCACACGCCCGAGACATTCAGATACACATCACAGGTTCGCGCCACCTCTGCAAACGCCTGGGCGCTCATGCCGTAACACTTGTCGCGCAGCAGCCGATAATGCCACCGGTCCGCCAAGTCGGGCGCGTGCTTCTGGAAAAACGTGTGAATGAAATTCGCGTTATACGACCCGTCATCTGACGGTTGCTGCAGCACGGGGTTGTAAGGCCATGTATTGGTGTCTTCGTGATAATAGACATCATGCCCCAACTCACGCAGCGCCAGCACATAATGAAAATAGTCCCACGCCACCCCTCCCAGCGGGAACTGCCCGACCATGCCGCCGACGATGATTCGCAATTTTTCCATGTTTAGTCTTCGCGTCTCAATCGGCCCAAATTATCAAAAAAATCGTCCAATGACACGCATCGCGACTTGGAAGCGGTTTACAGCGAATCTCGAATCCGCTCGTACGACTCTCTTCGCCAATCCGGCGCGGTGCCGGCATCGACATCAGGAAAAAAGTCGATCACCGATTCGGGCGTGACGTTCCACAGCCCAAAGAGCTTGACGCCCGGCGTGTCGATGACGTGGCCGCCGAACGAGAGGGGATATTTGCGGGCGCTGGTGGTGGTGTGTTTGCCTTTGCTATGAAAATTGCTGATCTCGCCAATGCGGATGTCGAGCGACGGCTCAATCACGCGCACCAGCGACGACTTGCCCACCCCGCTATGGCCGGCCAATACGGTGTTTTTATCCTTGAGAATCTCACACAGCGTTTCGATCCCGATCATCGTGATCGCACAGGTCTTGTGCGTCCGCACGCCCAGCGATTCATAGTGCGCCAGGATCGCATCCGCGTCGGCCCGATCCGCTTCGCTGGCGGCGGTGTCGATCTTGTTGAGGCAGACGATCGGTTCCAGCCCACCCGACCGGGCGGCGATCACCATGCGGTCAACCAATCCCCATTTCACCTCCGGCAGGTGCAACGCCGCGACAATCAGCATCTGCTGGGCATTGGCGACGATCGGGTGGACATCCATCGCCTTAAAGCTGTCGGCCCGGGCGAGGACGGTTTTGCGCGGTTCGATGCGTTCAATCACGCCCTCGTACTGGCTGATGTCGTTCAGTTCGGGCGCGATATCGAAGCGGACAAAATCGCCAACGACCAGTTGGGTGGCCGAGATCTTGGATAGCGTCTTTCGCTGCGTGCATCGATAGGGGCGTCCGTCATGCAGGAGTTCGCAAAAAAGCGAATGCACCTGCGTGACTTCGCCGATCGGCAACGCATTGACTTCCTCTTCCGGGCGCAGCGACTGGGTCTTGATCGTCTTGTGCTTCTGGTAGTGCTTGGACTTGCTACTGAAGCGTTCGATCGAATCGTTGCGGGCTTCATCGTCAAACGCGCCGGATTGGTAGGCGCGAAGCAGATCCTGCTGGACGGATGATTTGCGGTGTCGGCCTTTCAATATGCCGTATCATACCGGAGCGGGGGCAAAAAAGGGTGGCGCTATCGAATATGCCCGTTGCCGGTGACGATCCACTTGTAGGTGGTGAGGTCCTGAGCGCCCATTGGCCCGCGGGCGTGGAGTTTATCGGTGGAAATGCCGATTTCGGCACCGAGCAGGTATTCGCCGCCGTCGGCGAGTCGGGTGGAGGCGTTGACCATGACACTCGCCGAATCAACACCGGCGACAAAGGCGTCGATCGACGCCAGCGACGTCGAAAGGATCGCGTCAGTATGGTGCGAGCCGTGCTGGTTGATGTGCTCGATGGCCT
>JBGSMH010000555.1:0-7925 GCA_041740275.1 Phycisphaerae bacterium | reverse complement strand
GACACCCGCCGAGGATGTTGGGGCAGATCACGAAAAAGCGGTCGGTGTCGATCGCCTTGCCCGGACCGACCGCCAGATCCCACCACCCGTCGGCGTCGGTATCGTTGTGACGGGCGACATGCGAATCGCCGCTGAGGGCGTGACAGATCAGGATCGCGTTGTCGCGAGTGGGGCTGAGCGTGCCGTAGGTTTCGTAGACGATCGTCACGCTCGATAGCGTGTCGGCGTGCTCGAGCGTGATCGGATCGGGCAACGTAACCGACTGTGCAAACGGCAGCGGCGCGGCGGATCGCGCCGCGTCGCTGCTGTCAAATGTCACGCCCGAATCATTCATGCCTGCGACGCTTTCAACGCCTGATCCAAGTCCGCGATGATGTCACGCACGTCTTCGATCCCGATCGAAAGACGCACAAACTCCGGCGAGACACCCGTCTGCAACTGTTCCTCCGGCGACAACTGCGAATGCGTGGTCGTCGCGGGGTGGATGATCAGCGATTTGGCATCGCCGATGTTGGCTAGGTGACTGAAGAGCTTGACGTTGTCGATCAGTTTCACGCCCGAATCTTTGCCACCTTTGATGCCAAAGCCCACGATCGCCCCCTGCCCGGCGGCGAGGTATTTTTTAGCGTTGACGTGATGCGGATGGCTCGGCAAGCCCGGATAGTTCACCCACTGGACCGCCGGGTGGCTTTCCAGAAATTGCGCAACCTTTAGCGCGTTTTGCGAGTGTCGCTCCATCCGCAGGTGCAGCGTCTCAATGCCCAGCAGCGTCAGGTGCGACCCGTACGGGCTTTGGCACGCGCCGGTGTCGCGAAGCCAGTGGGTGCGCATGTGGATGATGTAGGCGATGTTGCCCATCGGCCGCAGGGCTTCTTCAAAAACCAGCCCGTGGTACGACGGATCGGGCTTGCAGAACTCCGGCCATTTCTCGGGGTCTTTGGCCCAGGGGAACTTGGCGCTATCGACAACCGCCCCGCCGACATGTACGCCATGGCCGGCAAGAAACTTGGTGGTCGAATAGACGACAACATCAAATCCGTGCTCGATCGGCCGCAGGATCGCGGGGGTGAGAACGGTGTTGTCGATGATCGCCGGAATGCCGTGGGCGTGGGCCACAGCGGAGATGGCGCGGAAATCAGGTACATCGTTTTTGGGATTGCCGATCGCTTCGAGGTAGAGGGCGCGGGTGTTTTTGTCGATCAGCTTGCCGATGGTTTCGGGCTTGAGGGGATCGAAGAAGCGGACTTCGATGCCGAGTTGCTTGAAGGTCTGATTGAACAGCGTCCAGGTCCCGCCGTAGAGGGAGTTGGAGGCGACGAAGTTTTGCCCGGTGTGGACGATGGTGAGCAACGCCGCAGTGATGGCCGCCTGCCCGGAGGCAAACACCAGCGCTGCCGCCCCGCCGTCCATCGCGGCCAGACGTTTTTCCAGCACGTCGTTGGTCGGGTTCATCAAGCGAGAGTAGATGTTGCCGAACTTTCGCAGCCCGAAGAGGTCTGCGGCTTCCTGGGTGTCTTCAAAAACGTAGCTGGTAGTGGCATGGATGGGCACGCCCCGCGCCTTGGTCGCCGGGTCCGCCGACGCCCCCGCATGAACCGCCATCGTGCCAAAGTGATAAGTGTTGTCGTTGGCCATATCCGTGTGTCTCCTTTTATTGGAACGACGATAGTAGGGTTTGGACAAAAAAAGGCGAGTGCGGGCACCGCATGCACTTTTGCCGTGAACTAGATATAGTCCGGGGAGGAGTGAGACCGTTTCAACAAACCCACCCCGTTTCGATTGGCCGATCCGTCAAGAAGGAACAGACATGCCGTCCAAAGTTGAGTTGACGTTGCTGGCCAATATGGCCGATCGGGATATCGCGGCGGCGATCGACAAATGTGTCGGCTGGGGTTTCAAATGGCTCGATCTGAAGGATTCCATTTACGGCAAATCCGTCGTGGCACTGACCGACGCCGAAGCCCAAAGCGTGCGGGCGCTGGCGGACCGTGCTGGGTTGGGCGTCTACTGCTTGTCCACTGTCCTGTTCTTCGGCGACATCGAAATGGGCGAGGCAAGCTTCTGCCGGGCGCATTTGGACCCGGTGAAGCGAGCGATCCAGATCGCCCGCATCCTTGGCGCGAAAAAGATCCGACTCCTGGGAGCGCGCACGCAAAAACGCGATCAAATCGCCAACACCACCGACTACATCCAGCGCGAGTATCCGTGGGTGATTGATGCCTATCGCAGTGCGGTCGACATGATCAGCGAGGCGGGTTTTGATCCGTTGATCGAAAACGAAGTGCACGGCTGCATCTGGTCCACGCCGCAGGAGATCGTCAGTTTCTTCGCCGCGTTGGATCGGCCGCAGGCGCGGCTGATTTGGGATATCCAGAACTTTTGGCAAATGGGCACGTTCCCGACCTTGGACGTTTACCAACAACTGCGCCCCCTGATCGGCATGGTGCATGTCAAAGGCGGTGCAGGCGAAACGCCCGGCGGTACGCTAAAATGGCGCACCGCGCTTGCAGACGCCACTTGGCCGGTGGTGCCGATCCTGAGCGCGGTGATCGCAGACGAGGTCAGCCCCGTTATTTGCCTCAACTCCTCGCACGGGAATCCCAAGGAAGGATACGACTACAGCGACATCATCGGGCGCGACATCCGATTCCTTCGAGAGAACATCGCGGAGATTCAATAACATGAGCTACCAGCGTGAACATGAGCGGCGGTTAAAGGTCGGTTTTGTAGGCGTCGGGTCGCACTGCTACCGCAACCTGCTGCCGACCACCACGTTCCTGCCGGTCGAGATCGTCGCGATGTGCGATATCAACCTTGAGCTGGCCAATGCGACGGCGCGCCACTACGGCGTAACCCGCACGTATAGCACTGCTGCGGAGATGTACCAAAACGAGAAACTGGACGCGGTGTTCATCTGCGTCGCACCGCGGCTGCATCCGCAACTGATCAGTGAGGCGCTGGACGCGAATCTGCACGTGTGGTGCGAGAAACCACCCGCCATGCGAGCGGCAAACGTGCGCGAGATGATCGATCATCGCCGCGACCGAATCGCGGTCTGTGGCTACAAGAAAGCGTTCATGCCGGCGACGCGGAAGGTGGTCGAGATTCTATCACAAAGTGCCCACCAACCGCTGCGCAGCATCAAGGCCGAGTATGTGATGAGCATCCCCGCCAATGGCCACGAAGTGCTTGAAAGCGGGCAATTTACCAACTGGCTGGGAAATGGGTGTCATCCCATTTCCTGCATGGTCGAGGTGGGCGGTTCGGTGTCGGCGGTGAGCGTCCATCGCGGCAAGCACGGCGGCGGCGCGTGCATCCTTCACTATGCCAGCGGCGCGATCGGCACGCTTCACATGGCACAGGGATCGCCCCGACAGACCGAGCGATACAGCTTCTTTGGCAATGGCGTCGAAGTCATGATCGACAACTGTTGGCGCATCAGCATGTCCCGCGGCGTGCCGTTCGTATACGGCAAGACCACCACCTACGCCCCCGAAGGATTCGACCACGGCACGATTATCTGGGAACCGCAAAACTGCCTGGCCACTCTGGAGAACAAGGCACTGTTCACGCAGGGATTTTATAATGAGTTGCGTTACTTCTGCGATTGCGTGCTGGACAACCGCCCCGCCGTCACTGGCAGCTTGGAATTCGCACTGCACATGATGGAAATCTACGAAGCCGCATTGCTGTGCGCTGACGGCCAGACCGTCGCGGTGAAGTCGCGACTGCCGGGTGCCAGCTAACAATCGCATTTTTACGCCACAACGGTAAACCCGTCGCCGGTGTTTCGGATGTACTCATCAAGCATCGCGCGGTGGGCGGCGAGGACGTCGTCGGCACCGCCGTGGAAGAAGAGGTCGTGCAGTTCGCCGGGGTCGGTGTCGAGATCGAACAACTGCTCGCGACGCTCGCCGTGGGTGTAGCAGATGTATTTGTATCGCGCTGACCGGACCATGCGGCCGTGGACGTCGCCGGGTTGGCCAAAGCCCTGGTGGTGGTTGGTCTGGCTGACGATGTAGTCATGCGGTTTTGATGCCACCGCACTTCGCCCGTGCAGGTGCGCGGGCGCTTGGATACCGGCCAGATCGAACAGCGTCGGGAACAGATCGGTGCCGACGTTGATCAGCGCGTCGCGGTCGACCGCGCCGCTGCGTGAACAGCCAGGCCAACTGACGATGAACGGCACGCGCGACACTTCGTCGTAGAACAGCGTCTTCTGGTTCCAATGGTGAGCGCCCATGCCGTCGCCGTGATCGCTGGTGAAGAGGATGACGGTGTTGTCGGCCTGCCCGGTTTCTCTCAAAGACTCCAGCACCTGTGCGATTTGCCGGTCAACCATTTCGACCATGCGGTAATAGCCCCACAGGTATTGCCGCCAGCGCGGGTCATCGTCGGGCCAGCGAGACGTCGGGTAAGCGGGGCGCATCTGTGGGCTGTTCTGGTGCTCGCGAATGACCGGCGGCTCACCGGCGGGAATCGCCTGATTAAATCGCACCGGCGGGCATTGGTCGGCCGGCGGGATGGGCGGGATCTCGCCGTTGGGGAGTTGGTTGTTGTCGCCGCTGAGGCGCCGGGCCAGTTCGCAGATGTCGTGCGGATTAACAAACTCGGTCATCAGAAAAAACGGCTTGTCACGCTCCTGACGCAGAAACGTTTCCGCTGCTGCTGGGATGTCGAAATCGACGCGGTTGTTCCTCGCCGCGCCGATGTGATCGAAGCCGCTCCACGCCCGATCCTCCATCGCTCGCGGCACATGCCACTTGCCGACATGGCCGGTCGCGTAGCCAGCGTCCTGGAACACCTTGGCCAGACAAGGCTGGTTTACCGGCACCTGATTCGCGTGCATGTTGGTGACCACGCCATTCACATGCGAGGGCGTACCGGTCATGTAGCTGGTTCGCGATGCCACGCAGATGGGGTTGGCGACATACGCCTTGTCGAACCGCACGCCCTGCGACGCGAGCTGATCCATCGCTGGCGTGCTGAGATCGGCGTTGCCGGCGCAGCTCATCGCGAGGGCTGATTGTTGATCGGTGGTGATGACCAGAACATTCGGGCGGTCGCTGTGTGCCACAAGTGGGATCGTACGCCCGCTACGATTGTGCCGCAATCACGACTCGCAGACACATTGGCGTAGGTCAAACCCGTGCCGTCATCAGCGTCACAAAGTCGCCAACCGGGCGGCCGCCGTGGGCGTTGATCACGTCGAGATAGCGCTCTTCGCCCCAGCGGGCATAGGCCACCTCAAAGACCGTCAGATCTGGCTTTTTATCCAGTGGTTCGATCATCTGGTGCGGCCAGCGGCTCATGTCCAACAGGTAGCCGGCCGCCGAGTCCACGGCCAACTTCAGGCTCCTGCCGTTAATGACCGTGCCCGCCAGATCGATGTCGTACCCCGCCGCGATGTCAGCCACCCGCGCCATGCCGTTGAGCGCGAATATCGTGTAGTGCATTGAACGCGTTCGCTCAGCCTCGCGGGGGAGTATGCCCTCGTCGGTCATTTTCATCGGGATGATGTCGCGCCAGCGGCTGAAGACCTCCAGCAGCAGGTCGGCGTCGTCGATCGCCAGTGCCCCGGTCGCCAAATACTCTAACCGGTGATCTTCCCAGTTGTTGTACATGTCGTACCCTTTGTAGAACATCAGCGGCCGCTGTCGGTCGATCATCTGGCGCACCCACCGCTTGACCGCCGCCCGCGCGGGCAGATTCCACCCGTCAAAGTCGGCCAGCAGGTACATCGCCAGAAACATGTCCGGGAATGCGGCCATCAATACGATGTCCCCGCCGTAACCCATTCCGGGCGTTGCGGCGTCGATGACAAATCCGCTGGGGAACATCCGCGTGTTCTGATCGATGCACCAGGCGTGGATCAGTTGCAGGGCCTTGTCTGCGTACTGGGTATCCCCGACGATGCGCCACGCGATCGCCAATACGAGGCATGCGTGCCCAGCGCGTTTGGCCAGTCCGCTGCTGCCGCAGTTGGATTCGGGATTTCGCACGCCGTCCTGGCCGGGGATGTAGACCGCGTCCTGCCGGAACCACGGGCTACCGCCGTTCTGGCGGATGTGCAGCGGATCGATGGTCATCGCCTGCTCGGCCGATTTCATCATCGCCGCATGCGCCGAGGCCCAAGGTTCCTCACCCGCCGCCACATGCTGTCGAATGCTATCAAACCGCCGCTCGCTCCAATACCGTCCCGCCATCAATCTTCTCCTGTTTGACGCAGGATAATAGCAATCGCGAGGATTGGCACGCCGGAGGGGGAGACGGTCTCTGGGTCCCTTCCTCATGAATTGCGTCTTTCGCCTTGATTCGGCAAGCCCCCACGCGATATAATCGGACCATATAATCCTTTGATCGGATCGTTATGATCCTCGACTCTCTTGCCTCGCAACCCTCGCTTGTACCCACGGAACGACAACGTTTCTGGGTGAACGGCAGGCAGGGTGCCGCCGCAGAGCCTCAAAGCCACCGTCGGGCCCAATTCACATACGCCAATTCAATATTCATCTTCTTTCAGGAGGTCCATCATGCTTCGAGCGAACTCTTCCACGCACGCCATCCCATTTCTTGCTGCCGCGGCAGTGTCGGTGTGCGGTAGCTCCGTCCTGTGGAGCGCACCTGTCATCGTCAACCTCGGCGTACTGCCGGGTGGAAATACATCAAGCGGATATGGCGTTAGCGGGAACGGCTCGGTTGTGACCGGTGCGGCCAGCACGAGTGAGGGCACTCGCGCCTTTCGCTGGACTGCCGCAGACGGGAT
The DNA here is from genome assembly GCA_041740275.1 of Phycisphaerae bacterium. Classification (GTDB taxonomy): domain Bacteria; phylum Planctomycetota; class Phycisphaerae; order Tepidisphaerales; family Tepidisphaeraceae; genus BPJO01. The sequence continues at coordinate 1,159 of JBGSMH010000555.1, read as the reverse complement.
GCAGAACCTGGGCACCCTCCCCAGTGGATCGGATTCGCTGGGTGCCGATGTTTCGTTTGATGGCACAGTTATCGCGGGCGACAGCACTGTCGGCGGCTTTGCGCACACGTTCCGCTGGACCAGTGCCGATGGAATGCAGGACATTGGCAACTTGCCGGGCGCATCCCACATCGCCGGACGCGGCATCAGCGCTGATGGATCAACGATCGTCGGTTGGTCCACGCTGGGCGGGCTGCAGCATGCGTTCCGCTGGACAACGCCGGGCGGAGTGGAAGATCTCTCGGCTGGCCAGACAAGCGATCATCTTGCCTACGGAGTCAGCGCGGATGGAGCAGTCGTCTCCGGTTACACCGGTGAGCCATCGACCCGTGCAGTGCGATGGACCAGCGCCGGCGGATTTCAGAACCTCGGGACGCTCTCCGGCGGCGTATCCTATTCCTGGGGCATGAGCGACGATGGATTGGTCGTCGTCGGCGCCGCTCTAGTTTCGGGCAGCGACCATGCCATCCGCTGGACGGCTGGAACGGGGATGGTCGACATCGGCCTCCTGTCAAGTTTCAGTGCCTCCTACGCCTGGGACTGCGATGCGGACGGCAGCACGATCGTCGGGCAGGGCATCTACTCGGGCCAGACCCAGGCCGCCTATTGGACTGCCGAAACAGGGTTGGTTGACCTCAACACCTATCTTCTGACACTTGGCGTGGACCTGACCGGCTGGCTGCTCACCGATGCCAGCGCCGTCTCCGCAGACGGTACTGTACTTGTGGGTTCTGGGACATACCTCGGCCAGACCCGCGCCTGGGTGGTGGCGATTCCCGAACCGGCCAGCCTGTCGCTCGTCACGCTCGCGGGTCTGGGCCTCCTGCAACGACGACGGCAAGTGGCGGTCAGGCCAAGTTGATCGACATGAGGCGGTGTCAGCACGAGCCAGACAATGTATCGCGCAAACGCTGTTCCAATGAATGTTGCGAAGGTGGGATGCGGCGACTATTGAAGAAAATTCGTTCCGCCCGGGATCACGGCCGACCGCCAAAGTTGCCGAAGTGTAATGTTGCCGATGAATGAGACCAGAATACCCGGCGTACCGTCATGGAAGTCCACGGAACTGGCTGTTGTGGTGATTTCTGCCGTGCTGGGCGTGTTGGCAATCGTGGCCATG
>JBGSMH010000554.1:0-2918 GCA_041740275.1 Phycisphaerae bacterium | reverse complement strand
GTCGATCGTCAGGCGGGCGTCGAGTGTCGCCAACGTGCGAAGCCGCTCAACGACAGCCAGCGTCTGCTGAATCGACGCAGTGGCGCGGCTGTCCACCGCTCCACTGGCAGCGGCGGCGGAGGCGCTATCGGTGGCGGACTGTTTGATGTGCGATTCAAACTTCTCCCACGTCGTCCCGGCGTATTTCTGAACCACTGCTTCATCCACCCGATCGGCCAGCGCTTTGCTGGCGTTGGAATATGCCGTCGCCAGCGCATCCAGACCCATCAGATAGTTTCTCGACGCCGAATCATTGTCCAATTTCACCAGCGACTGCGTGATACGCCGCTCCAGCGCCCCGGTCGGACGCGGCTTCAGTTGCACCAACGTCGCTTGCGTTTGCGGCAGGCGCTTGAGCACCTCCAGCAACTCCATCGACTGCTTCATCTCATCAATTCGCTTGGTCAGATCATCCGGCGTCGAAGCGAACGCGCTGTTCACCTTCAACTTGCCCGCATCTTCCATAAAGCCGGCGCGGAGATTCAACAATTGCTTAAACTGCGCCTCGGCAGCCCGACCGGCGGCATCCGAGGCGGCGGCGGGCTTGATCGCGGTGAGCTGTTGTTCAAACTGGGCGAATGTCTCGATCGCCCCCAGAACCTTGCCGCTCTGGTCCGGCTGTGATCGGGCGTATTCAAACGCCGGTGCCAACGCGCGTACGAACTCAGGCGAGAGCGCCAGTGACGACACCCGCCCGGCCAATTGTCGGTACTGAGACAAACCTTTAAGTCGCTCCTGGGCACTATCGCGCAAGCGCGGGTCTGAAAAAAGTGAGACGGCCTCGCCCAGTTGTGTTTCGATCGTGCTGCGAGACGCGGCATCGACGCCGACATTCGACTGAAGTGCCGACGCCAGTTCGACCGCCGACCGCAGCATCGACAACATCTCCTCCTGCTCCTTTTTCTCCGCCGTCCTGGTCGCGGCAACGGCGGACAAAAGCTGCTGCCGAAGCGGAATCGAGATCGCAAGACGCGTAATCTGATTGGAAAGCTGATCCAGGGTCGGCGGTTCGGTCGGCTCGGCATCCGGCTTGTCGGGCTGATCTGCCCGCTTCGGCAAAGCTGGCCGCATGTCCTGAGCCTTGCCGGTCGCATCGCCGAGCGCGATCAGCAGAGGCGAGCGAAGTGCCGAGAAAAATCCGTCCAATGCCACGACCGAATCGACCGGCTTTAGGTCGTAAGTCGCCTTGCTCAGTTTCCCCATCGCCTCGGACTGAATCCGGCTGGGATTGGCTGTTTGCGTGGTTGCCCAGCTATCGACAGTCGAGATGAGGCCTTCCAGATCGCGATGCCGCAGCCACAGAACCGCCTGCAAATCCGAATACGGCTCGGCGGCGAGCAACTGACTCACCAGCCATCGCTGTACGATCCGCAGGTCAATCCGCATCTCGTGATACGCCAGCGCTGCGGCGGGGGTTTCGGCGCGCTTCTGGATCAGGGTCGCCAGTTCGCCTTCGATGCGCGCGGTCTGAGTCGGCACATACGCCTTGAGGATCGCCGGTTGCGGCGTTTCGGATCGCCTGCCACGATCCTGCGCAAGCACGGGTGTAACGGACAGACAAATCGCGACGAGGATGAGTAATCGGTTGCGGTGCATCATTTAATCCCCCTGATAAACCCGTTGCAGCGCATCGACCATGACGCGCGTATCGAACCGTTTTACCGCAAAATCGCGTCCCGCCAAGCCCATCTGACGCATTCGGACTGGATCGGATAGCAGCAACGAGAGTCGATCCGCCAGCATGTCGCGATCAAACGGTTTGATCAGGTAGCCGGTCTGACCATCGATCAGCCCTTCGCGATTGCCATCCACATCATACGTGACGGCAGGACACCCGGCGAGTTGCCCCTGCGGCAGTGCCCGGGCCAAACCCTCCCGACGCGACGGGTGCGCCAAAATGTCCATCGCACCGACCAATTCCGGTATCCGTGTCGGCGGAACAAGCCCGGTGAGAATGAAGCGATCGCGCAAGTTGATCTTGTCGATTTGTTTCTCGAATTGCTCGCGCAGCAACCCGTCGCCGACCCACATGAAACGCAGTTGCGGATGCCGGGCGCACAGGTCCGGGGCGATCGCCAGAATGTCGTCGTGGCCTTTCATATAGAACAGCCTCGCGATCGTGCCGACAATGATGTCGTCGGGTTTGATGCCCATCGCCAGCCGCGTCGCGTTGCGCGAGACCGGCGGGGATAAAAACGGCTCGATCTTCATCCCGCTGTATACGGTGACATATTGATCCGGCACCCCAATCCCCGCCGCCAGAGATTGAGTCGCCATATCGGTCGCGACGCAGACGATCTTGTGCGTGATCGGCGCGGCACGTTTCTCCAGCATGCGATAGACGGCATTGACGCTTTTTCGCGTGGATGCGGTAAACGCCAGTCCGTGGATGGTGTGAATGATCCGGCGGCAACCCGCCCGATTCGCCGCCCAGCGCCCGATGATGCCGGCCTTGCTCGAGTGGGTGTGAACGATGTCGGGATCAATTGATTTGAGGCGTTTGATGAGGTGGCGATAGACGCGGTAATCCTGCCACGGGTGAATGGCGCGGACCATGTCGTCGATCACCTCGACCTTGTAGCCATAGGCGTTGGCGCGATCGAGCAGCGACCCTTCCGGACCGATCGCCGGGCCGGTGATGAGCGTGACGTCGTGGCCGAGATCGTGCTGGCCTTCACACGACAGCAGCGTGTTCTCCTGCGCGCCGCCGACGATCAAGCGGGTGATGAGATGGACGATCTTCATGTCAACGCGTTAAGCGTATAGAAATGGCTTTAATAAACCAACGCCCGTAGTTTCCCCAGCTTGCCGCCACGCCCAGGCGTTCCGCGCTTACGCCGCCTGACGCATTGCCTGACTGGGCGCGATCGCGATCGCGA
>JBGSMH010000553.1:0-2121 GCA_041740275.1 Phycisphaerae bacterium | reverse complement strand
GTGGGTCGCGATGGTCTATGACTATGCCCGTTATCGAGGCGATCGCGCGTTTGTCGCCGCTGCGATGCCCGGCGTGCGGTCGATCATCGAGCGCTGGCGACAGCAGATCGACGACCGTGGCTTGCTGGTCATGCCCCACGGCTGGAACTTCGTCGATTGGGTCAGCGGCTGGCCGAGCGGGATTCCCACCATGACCCCCGGCGATCCGTGCGGCGTGCTGCACTGGCAGATGATCTACATTTTGCGCATCGCATCCGAATTGGAGACGATGCTCAACGAACCGCTGCTGGCCCAGCGTCACGTCCAGACCGCCTCGGCGATGGCAGCGACCGGGGAACGAACTTATTACGACCCCAAACGACAGATGCTGGCCAACGACATTGCCCGGACGCAATTCTGTGAACACGCACAGGTCCTGGCGCTGGCAAGCGGGTATCTGTCACAGCCGCTGATCGAACCGGTCGGCCGAGTGCTGACCAACCCGCCGGGCGGGATTCCGACCACGTCGATCTATTTTTCGCACTATACCTTCGAGGCGCTGGGTGCCATCAATCGGATCGACACGATTATCGAGCGGATGCAGCTTTGGTTCGATCACCGCAAGAGCGGGCTGTTTACGACGGTCGAATCGCCCGAGCCGACGCGATCGGACTGTCATGCATGGGGCGCACACCCGCTTTATCACTATTTTGCGACGATTCTGGGCATCCAGCCGGGCAGCTTTGGTTTTGAGCGCGTTGTCGTCCAACCCAAGCTCGGCCCGCTCGAATGGGCATCTGGCGAGATGGTACATCCCAAAGGCACGATCAAAGCCGAAATCCGCAAATCCGCAAACGGGATAACCGGACAGATCGTTCTCCCCGAATCGGTCGCCGGCGAATTGCGGTACGCTGACAACGTATTGTCAATGAAGCCCGGAAAGAACACTTTTTGATCGGTTACCGGCGATACAATCAGCGGTTATACGATCGGAGTAGGTCTATGGTCAGATCAATCGCGATGATGTTGGTGCTATCGCTGACTTTGTTCGCTTCCATCGCACACGCGGAGGAAGATGCGGACCATCACGAGCGACTTTCCAGGTACAAAGCCGATGCCGACGCGGTACAGGCGGATACGGCCAAAGCGCGGGAGATGATCCTGGAACAAACGAATGCGTTTCGAAAGGAGCAGGGCGTCGAACCTGTAAAATCCGATCCCAAGCTCGTCGCCACTGCACAACTGTTCGCCGAGTTCATGGCGACGAATCTCAAGTACGGACACGAGGCCGATGGCAAGCAACTCAGCGATCGTGTTACCGCACAGAAGTACGCCTACTGCCTGATCAGCGAGAATATCGCCTATCGATTCAGTACCGAGGGCATTGGTACCGATGAGATTGCCAAGATGCTGACGCAGGCGTGGATCGACTCCCCGCCACATCGGAAGAACATGGTCGATCCGCATGTGACGGCGGTCGGGATGGGATTGGCACGAAGTGCCAACGGCGTCTACTTTGGCGTGCAAGTATTCGCCCGACCCGCTTCGGCGGCGATCGAAGTTCGGTTTGAAAATCGAAGCCGTCTGACCATCCAATACACCATCGGCGACAAGGATTTCAAGCTCGCCCCCCGGGGCATTCGCGAGCATAAGATCTGCTTTCCCCAGCCGATCGCCTTCGATCTGCCCGCCGGTTCAAACGGACCAGACAAGGATGCACTCACGCCGACGAAACCCACCACCTACACGATCAGCACCGCAGGCAACGGCGTGTCAGTTCGGGTGAAATAACGCCCGCCCCCATCAGTTGACGATCCCTTTGGTCAGCTTGAGGAACACGTCCTCCAGCTTCATCTGATGCGGGGAGAGGCTGTGTACCCGGATTTGCTCGCCCACCAGCAGATCAGCGACAAAGTGATGGTGCAACGTCGCATCGTGCAGGGTGATGTTCATCTGTTCATCGCGGATTTCGATCTGGTCGATGCGCGGATCACGCCGCAATACCGAGTGGGCGCGGTCCATCTCTTCGACCACCTTTACGCAGATCACAGGATGGGCGCGGGCCTGGGTCATCAGGTCGTCGATCGTGCCGAAAACCAGCAACTTGCCGCGTTCGATGATGCCCAGTTTGTTACAAAACTC
>JBGSMH010000552.1:0-3324 GCA_041740275.1 Phycisphaerae bacterium | reverse complement strand
TGACTGAGCGCGAGGCCGAGCGGGTGCGAACGAGCGTGGTCCGGGGACGTCCTTTTGGCCCCGATGACTGGACCCGCCGCATCGCCGCAGAACTCGGCCTCAATGCCAGCCTCCGCAACCCGGGCCGGCCGAAATCGGAGCCCGATCAATGAATACAAGAACCGACCCTGTTATCGTCGCCCGACACCTATCACGTGATACCCCGCGCTGATGGTCCCGGCAACTACAAACAGTAGCCCTAAAAGGTGAGCGTCATGCACAACGAATATGAACTGGAAGTTTGGGTATCAGACACTACCTATCCGCCAACACTGTACGTAGTCATCAGGGACGCCAACTCAAGCGACAATCAGTGGCGCGTCTTTGAGCCATCAGACCGCGAGAGAATCTCCTTCGCGAGTGATGACTATGAGCGAGTCCGGCAGTGGCTAAGCGAGGATGAGTTCGTACTCGTAACAGGTCGGATGCAGTTTCCGGAACTCTAGTTGGTAAGCCGAAGTCGGCGAATTAATGAAGCGAAACGGGGACGCAGAGCCTCTGTTCAGACCCTATTTGTTCGGCGCATGTTCGGTTGCGCCCGCCATGAATGCAAGTTAGATAGTCGATGATGCTTACCAGCAAATCGCCACGGACGGTGCTTCTGGTGGCTCATCATCTGGCCAAATTGTGCCTGCCTGACTACTTGTCCAAGTTCAGCCAACACGACTTTACGCTCCCGCGGTTGTTTGCGTGTCTGGTCCTGCGTGAGCACCAGAAGAAGAGCTACCGTGGAGTCGTCGCACTGCTTAGAGACTGCCCCGAGTGGTGCGCCGCCATCGGGCTCGAAAAGGTACCGGCGCACAGCACCCTGTGCGTCGCGTTCGGTGTCCTGACGCAGGGACAGTCGCTCGCGTCGATGATGGAGCAGGTCGTCGAGTGGATGCGCGAGCGACGCACCCTCGGCGACACGATCGCGATCGACTCGACGCTCATGGATGTCAGTTCCCGATCGCGTCATTACGAACAGCGTTGTCGTCACATGGCCGACCCGAATCGCAAAACCGCCGACAAAAAGCGGTCAAAATCCGCCAAACGCACGCCCAAGCTCACTGTCGCCGTCGACAGCCGCTCGCACATCATCCTCTCGCACAAGACCCGCACCGGCATGGGCTCGGACGCACCGGGAGCGACACCAAAGGGGTCGGTTCTTGTTCTTGTCGAGCGAGGGTGTTGCGGGTAGGCTGCGAATCATGCCAACGCCTCTTCGAAATGCCGAGCGGGAGGGGTCCACATGCGGATAAAGGCGTCAGTCTGACGTGAATGAACATGGTCCCAGCAAGCTGGGACCGCCGGGTGGGTGCGTCCAGGGGGTGGTGACAGCATTGTGTCAGGGGAGGCAAGAAATCGGCGGATTTGCCTGATTTTGCCGCCGACTTTTGGGGTTTTCGGGGATATAGTTCACCGGTCGTTATTTCGCTGCGTTTGGGGATGCGTTTTTTTATTTCCACGCGCGGCGTTGCTCTCTGACAAGTGAATAAGAAGGGTTGAATTCCGGCCGGAAAGGTAGGAGTTGCAACAGTTGCACGCTGGCGCGCAACACTTTGGCTTGTCAAAATTTGTAAGTTGCGCGGCGGTCAGTAGTTACGATTTTCGTATGGACGAAAACCGATGCAACAAATGCAACAAGTGAATTGCTGCAACGCAAGATCGCGACAAAAATCCGATCCGCGTTCATCCGGGTTCATCTGCGGTTGCAGCGTATTGGGCGTGCGACCGGGTTTGTAGGCGGATCGCGATCATCCAGATCGCCGCGACAAAGGTGCAGGCGGCGCCGACCAAGAACGGCGGCCACATGCGGTCGGACAGGTAGATCGCCCCCGCCAGCGCCGGGCCGATCATCCGCGCCAGGCTTCCCATCCCATGAAATAGCCCGAACGCCGCGCCTTCCTTGCCCCTCGGCGAATGATGTGCCACCAGTGACGACATCGCCGGGGTGTGCAGACTTCTGCCGATCGCGTTGAAGATCACCGCGATCACCAGCACCATCACCACCGGTGCAAATGCCACTTGCACATACAACAACATCGCAGCCGTAAACGCCAGCGGCCCGATGATTGCCATTGACCATTCGCCGACGAGGTCTTTGAGTCGTCCGATCAGCCCGCCTTGGATGATGATGATCATCACGCCCGCGAGCATGAAGGTGAGCCCGACGCCCCTCTCCTTGAAGCCGAAGCGGTCATTGAGAAACAGCGCAAAGACGCTTTCCATCATCACAAACGCGAACATCGACAGGAACCAGGCGCAGACCAGTTGCGCCAGGATCGGCTCGCGAAATAGCCTGGCGGATCGGAGCAGGTGTGAACTGCGGTCGGGGTAGATCGGGGTCTTGAGCGATTCGGGGAGTTTGAAGTACGCCAGAACCGCTGCCGTCAGCGATAGCGCAGCCGCCAGGAACGGGGGGAGTGCTTCGTTGTAATGTCCAAGCACCCCGCCGATGCCCGGTCCGAGTGCAAACGCGATCCCGAACGCCGCGCCGAGCAATCCCATGTATTTTGCCCGTTTTGCTGGCGGGACGATATCGCTGACATACGCCTGCGCCGCCGAGACATTTCCGCCGGAGATTCCGTCGATGATTCGCGTGACATAGACCAGCGTCAGGCCGAGGGTGAGATTTTGAAAGTGCATCGCCGTGACGATGCCGAGCATCAGCGACGCGCTGGTGGTGCCTAGTTGCGAAAAGACCAGCACCGGCCGCCGACCGATGCGATCGGATAGCGACCCGAGCAATGGCGTGGCGATGAACTGACACGCCGAATAAACAGTCAGCAGCAGTGTCACCTGCAAGGCGCTTGCATGAAACTTGAGTGCATAAAACGGGAGCAGCGGGATGATCAGCCCGAAGCCGAGCATGTCGATCAGCACGATCAAAAACAGCAGCCGAAACCGCGGCGCGTAATCGCCGGCGGGGACTGCGTTTGAGGCTGGATCGAGGTTGTACGTTTTTTCCGACATCGCGCTACCGGCGGCGGATCATAGCGACTGTGCGCAAAAAACAACGCCCGCGGCGTTTTCGCTGCGCCTGTTCGGACAGACCGGCACAGGTCTGACGAGTACGTCCGACCGTGTGGCACCCGGCCTTACAAATAGCCTGTGTTTTCTTCGTTCCTCACACACCGGATCTGATCCCAAATTGACGGCGGTTGGGTCTGCCAAATCTTCGGTCTCGGGTATGATATGTTGATTCCGGTTTGGATGCCGGGAAAGGAAATAGCCATGGATCGGCTCGGAAAGATCGATGTGGACGAACTTCAGCGGCGGATGCGGGCGGCGTATGAGCAGACG
>JBGSMH010000551.1:0-2067 GCA_041740275.1 Phycisphaerae bacterium | reverse complement strand
GCGCGGGCCCGCGTGGCCGCCGAGTACTCGCTGGCGCGGATGTGCGACGAGCATCTGCGGCTCTTCGAGCGGCTGATCGCGGATTTCAGAAGCTGAGCGTGCTTCGCGCAGGCTCCCCGCCTGGTCCGACCCTGGTGACTCAACCCCGCCCTGTGGTATCATCCGTGAATTCCACTTAGATCGCCGAATGTACCGGGAACTTGCGAGGGTTTTGGTTATGACTTCTCCCCTGAAATCATTGGTCGCCGCGGGCACCAAGCTGTGGCTGGACTCGATCGATCCGGATTTGGTGAAAAAGAACTTTGACATGGGTGCGGTCGGTGCGACGAGCAACCCGATCATCATCGCCGACCTGATCAAGACCGGGCGATTTGATGACCGGATCGGCAAACTGTTTGAACAGGGGCTAAGCGATGAAGAGGTCGCCTGGGCGATCACCGATCAGTTGGTCGCCGAGGCGCAGACGGTGTTTAAGCCGATCTATGATCGCACGCAGGGCAACACGGGGTACGTCAGTTTTGAACTGGATCCGCTGATTGAGGATTTTGACCGCGAACTGCCGCACGAGCAGCGGGCGGCGCAATACATCGAATTGGGCAAACATTGGGGCACCGATCGCGGAAATCGCATGATCAAAGTCCCCGCAACGCCCGCCGGTCTGGAAGCCCTCACCCCACTGGCGGCGGCGGGTATTCCGCTGAACGTCACGCTGATCTTTTCAGAGCGCCAATACTCGATAGCCCGCGACAACATCTGGCGCGGCGCGCAACAGTTGGCCGACCGATCGAAGTTCAAGAGCGTCTACTCGATCTTCGTCTCACGCGTGGATGTCTATACCGAAAAGCACGTTCCGGCACTGATCCCTGAAGCCCAAGGACAAGTCGGCATCGTCAATGCGAAGAAACTGTGGCGACTCAATCAGGCGTTCTGGGCCGACAAGAATCTGCCACTGGAGCAGGAAATCGTTTTTGCCAGCACCGGCACCAAAAAGCCCGAGGATCCCAAGGACAAATATGTCGCGGCGCTGGCGGGCAGTGATATCCAGACCAATCCGCCGGACACCAACGATGCCGTTGAGGAGATGGGCAAGACCTACACCAAACAGATTGACCAGATGCCGCCCGATGCGGTTTTGCAGGACATACAGGACAATGTCAGTGAAAAGGCGCTGGAGCAGGTGTTGATGCTCGAAGGTCTGGAAAAGTTCGCCAAGCCGCAGAAGGGCTTGATCGAAACCGTCGCGGCGCGAAGGGGAAAGTGAGACGACTCACATCCGATCGCCGAAATCCACCGATTGAGTCTGACTGAAGTGCAATGCCCCCTCAAACCACCCGTTGATCGTTTCTCGACAACGGTAGACGGTGCAGTGGGAGCGGATTTTTTCGCCTGATTCCAAAGTCAGTTCGACCGTGCCAGCATAGCCCAGAGGCAGTCGCTCGCGGGTGATGAACCCGATGCCACGATCCTGCACGTCGCGGGTATACAGCACCGTTGGCGCATCCAGCGGATGATCAGAAAACAGCTTTAATTCGGCACGGGTGCGGTAGGTCGAGCGTGTCGAAGCACGTCGATCATGCGTTCGACGCGGATAGGCGGCATCCATCGCCGACAGGATCAGGTCCACCTCGGGCGGCCAGGCGGTTTGTGGGGTTGGTTCGTGTTCGCTGGGCGCGCCAATCGTCATGATCGCCTCCGTCGCTTCATACGAAGCGTCGTGGTCGAGCGTACGATTAAAATGTCCAACGAGTCGCATAGTGCCTCACTTTGGCGATGAAAAATCGATTGCCGACCTAGAACGGTGGGGGTTCGCCGCGTTTCCACCAGTCGGCGTCGTTCTTCTCCTTGGGCTTTCGATTCGATTTGGGCTTGGGTTTGGCGTCGTCGTCGGCTTCCCAGATGTCGCCACCCGGGGCTTCGTCGTCGCCAGCAGCGTGATCGTCGTCGGCGATTTCGGCGTGGTCGCCGCCTCCGTGAACCTTACCGGCCAGTTCGGTTGCGAAAATGCCTGCGATGTTCTTCAGCATCGCCTCGTCTTCGCTGCGGTAAGGTGATTTTCCGTCACGGAAC
>JBGSMH010000550.1:0-19054 GCA_041740275.1 Phycisphaerae bacterium | reverse complement strand
GTCAACTATACCCCCGAAAACCTCAAAAGTCGGCGGCAAAATCAGGCAAATCCGCCGATTTCTGGCATCCCCTGACACCATGTTGTCACCGCCCGCGTGATCATTTCCCCGCGCCCCGTTAGCCGCGTCGCTCGCGACGCGTTCTGCGTCCTGTTCGGTGTCATTTTGTCACACCGCCGACTTTGTAGTTGCGTTCCTAAAATGAGACCGATTATCGTTCTCAAACAATCGTAGCAGGTGGATTGACGGGCGAAGCAATCCATCGAGAATCCCTGATGCGGTCAGGCCGCACCGAAATGATGCTGCCCGACTGCCTCACGACCTAGCCAGAGGTCTGCAAAACAGGGGGACTATGGTGTGGACCCGACATGCTCTGGAACGCCGTGTCGGCGCTGTAGCCCACGAAATTGTCCGGTAGTTGGTCGCCATGGAGAACGTATGAAGTGCTCGATCGTTTTCAGTCCTGAGTTGTGGCAGAAGTTCGATGCGGCTGATCTCCCGAGACTCGCCGAAGTAATCGAGGAGTCCACAAATATTCTGGCGGCGTTCCAGCCCACTTTGGACAAAGCGAAGAAAAACGGTGAACGCCGACTTTCGTTCGTTGTTCCCGCCGACGATCTAAACCTCCAGCATCGCCTCAAAGCGGTAGAGAAAGTTGTTCGCGCAGTAGAATTTCACTTGCACGCAGTCTACTCATATGAACCAGCACGTGCGGAACTGCATCGTGCACGCGCTATAGAGGTCAATATACAGGGTGAGTTCATCGACCGCCGGTCGGACTCCACACCGTACAACCAGTTTCAGGAGCTTTGTTCTGTATGCCACCGACCCGACTTGGAGCGCCTTCCCAGGCCGTATGTCGTCAACAAGGACCCGCGACGCAAGATCAGTCAGGATATCTTTGGATGCAGCGCCGGCACGCTGATCGTTCGGCAGCACGTCCGTGATGCACTGACACGTGCCCTTGGCGACGATGTCGAATGGGGACCAGCCGCCTGTGTGGAGGATACGGGGCGTGAGGAGCAGCTCTGGTTTATGCGTCCCCGCGTGCTCATGCCGCCGCAGACATGTCAGCAGGTCCTGAAGCGATGTCATGCGTGCGAGGCGACTACCGAAGTGCGGGTCAAGAGTTCATTTTACTACAATAAAAAACTGACTGCCCAACTATCTGGGATCAAGACCCGCCTAACCGGATATCCTCTCAAGCCGGCGCACATCTACCGCGCGGAGTGGTTTTACGGGGTCTGCTCGGGCAATGCCCGTCAGCATCACTATCCAATATACGTCTCAGGCCCGCTATGGAAGTCGCTGCGTGATCTCAAGGTCCGGGGGATTAGGAACAGCACAATGTGCTTCGCACCGGAGCCCAGTAATCCCTTGCTGGCCGACGCTTCGCCTCTTGAGGTCGGCAAAGCTCAGCCTCTGGCGAGTTCAAAGCGACCCATGCAATCTGCCAAAGATGTCGCACTGATTTCAAAACTTCCTTGGGATCAGAAGGAAGGGTTTCTGCACTTTGCGGTCACTACCGGCAACCTTGCCATGTTTGATCCGATGCTGAATGGTGAAGATGGCACGTATTTCGAAATCCCCCCGGGGGTTTACCGGTTGCCTGTCGCCTCGATCCGCGGAACCGAATCAAGCGGGGCGAGTGTCGACAGTGCATGTTTGGCATTTGTCGACGCCGCCTTCCTCGAAGATTTTGTCGACGCCTTCAACTTCGACAGATACAGCCCGGGCAAACGCGGCGAGAATTACCTGGAGAAAGTGGCCGCGAAAATCGGTTGTCGTTTCGCGTTGTGTCCAGCGCTCAACGAAGACAGTGGCTGCGATTTCCTTGGGGACGGCTGTTACACGCTGGACCTCACGCGTTTGGAACGACTGAAGTAGCGGGAAGCTTAAAACGGGGCTGCGTTACCTTTTGCGAATGCATTTCGCAAAAACATTCTGAATCCGATCCGCGTTCATCTGCGTTGATCTGCGGTTCCAACAGGCTTCCGTTTATCTAAATAGTTTCGTCGACGCATCGCTACCGACCGCTTCGGTTCTGTAATCCGCCCGTTGCTGACTATACTCTCCGGCCATGAAGTCAAAGACCAAAACACCAAAGCCGAAATCATCCGGCCGGATCGTTTCTGTCGGCATCACGCAAATGACTTGCGTTGAGGACCCGGCCGCCAATCGCCGGAAGCAGGCGCAGCTTATCGAGCAGGCCGCCAAGAAAGGGGCGAAGATCATCTGTACGCAGGAGATGTTCGCCAGCCTTTATTTTTGTCAGTCCGAAGACCACCGCTTCTTTAAGCTGGCCGAGACCATCCCCGGGCCTAGCACCGATCTGTTTGGCAAGATCGCCAGGAAATACAAGTGCGTGATCGTCGCCAGCCTGTTCGAAAAACGCGCCGCCGGGCTGTATCACAACACCGCCGCGATCATCGGGACGGATGGGAACATTCAGGGCATCTATCGCAAGATGCATATTCCGGACGACCCGCTCTATTACGAAAAATTCTACTTCACCCCCGGCGACACCGGCTTCAAAGCCTGGGATACGCCCTGGGGTAAGATCGGTGTCCTGATTTGCTGGGACCAGTGGTATCCCGAGGCCGCCCGACTGACCGCGCTGCAGGGCGCCGAAATCCTCTTCTACCCCACCGCCATCGGCTGGCACCCGCAGGAAGTCGAATTATACGGCAAAGCGCAACACGAAAGCTGGGAACTGATCCAGCGATCCCATGCGGTTGCCAACGGGTGTTATGTCTGCTCGCCGAACCGCATTGGCCGCGAGTTCATCACCGATGCCGCCGGCAAAAAGGTGAGCGAAGATGGCATCGTCTTCTGGGGCCAATCGTTCATCGCCGAACCGAACGGACAAGTGCTGTACCGCGCGGGCGTGGAAGATCAGGAAGTGATCGTTCGCGACCTTGATCTAGAAAAAGTGGAGTTCGCCCGCACCCATTGGCCGTTCCTGCGCGATCGGCGGATTGATGCGTATGGGGGGTTGGTGAAGCGGTTCGCGGATGAAACGGCGTAGGAGAACACATGGAACGTTGGGAGTACAAATTCTTTGCGATCGAACCAGACTCAGAGTCCTGGGATGTCGGCGGCAAGTTCGATTCCGAAGAGGCGACAAAGCAACTGAACCGCCTTGGCGCAGACGGCAGGGAGGTCGTAGCCTCTTTCGACCCCAATCAGTCCGGCGGCATCACGCGCGATATCGTCTTCCTCCTGAAGCGCCCGTTTACGCGCAACAGTTGATTACGTCGGCTCGCCTTGGACTGCTATGCGCAGTTGCGAGGAACGACGTGCCGTCCGCCTTGCTTTCCCCGTCATCCGATTGATACTACCCGCCGGAGCAATCATCACATGAGCAGTTATGCCGTTCGCTGGTATCCGTTTACTGAACATCCTGAGGCCGATTCGTGCTGGTCGCTTTCGACCGGACCGGATGGCCGGGCGTATATCGCCTCCTGCGCGGAGGGACTGCCGGGCAACACGGTGCGCCTGGTCCGCTATAACGAAAAGACCGAAGGCCTCGACTGGTTGCTCGATCTCGATCAAGCGGTCGATGATCCGCGCGACAATGGCCGGGCAACGCAGTGCAAGATTCACTACAGCTTCGCACCGTCGCAGCACGATGGCGTGATGTACATGGCGACGCACTTGTCCGGCCCGCCGATCGATCAGCCGGCGTATTCGCCTTGGAAAAGCTGGCACGACCCCGAACGCTGCTTCCGCGGGTCGGCTTTGTTGGCCTATGACACCCGCGCCGACAAGGTGCTGTGGTGGGACACGCTCATCCCCAAAGAGGGCTGCCGCTGTCTGGCGCATGATGAGGAGCGACGTACGCTCTACGCCATCGGCTATCCGCGCGATCACTTCATCGTCTACGACTTGGATAAGCGCAAGGCGCGCGACCTTGGCCGCATCGGGTCGGTCAATGCTCAGGCGATCTTCATCGACCGCAAGCACCGCGCCTGGACCAGCGACGACTACGGCCACCTCGTCCGCTACGATCCTGCGACCGATCGCCTCGAGCGCTCGCCGTGGGTGTTGCCGCACAACCCGCTTTATCAGACCGGGTGGCATAGCGTGATCTACGACGTCTGTGCATCCCCCGAAGGCGATTGCGTCTACATGGTCGCGTGGAACGGCGATCCGTATCTGATCCGCTTTTGGCCCGAAGACGGACCGTGGGGCCGCGTCGAAAGCCTCGGCCCGGTCAATCCCGTTCGCGATCCGGCATCACCCGAAAACTTCTTCTACAGCCACTGCGGCGGACTCGTCTTTGGCGGCGATGGGTGCCTGTACTACGTTGGCTCGCGATCCCGTTCGTCCAACAAAATCAGCGAAGAAAAAGACCTCGAAGGCGTGCTCTGGCGACTCGATCCCAAGACATTGCAAAAAGACGAAGTCGCCGTCCTGATGCGGCCCGATGGCGTGCGATCGCAGTATGTGTCGCGCGGTGCGGTCGACCGCAACGGCGAGCTTTTCTTCGGCCACTGCGCCGCAGGACCGCGTCCGGTGGGCATGTTCCGCGTCACGCCCCCGGCAGACCGCCGCAAACCCAATTCCCACCTCCCACTTCGCATGTGGGGCTGATCCAACAGTATTCGCAGCCCGCAAAGGACAACACCCATGACCAGCCCAGCAACAACCGCCACGCCTCGTGAACGCTTCGACCCCAAGACGCCCAACGCACAGCAGATGCGCGACAACATCGTCCACGGTGCGTTTCTAACCGAAGGCACGATGGTTGCGTTTCCGCCCTGTTTTCCCGGCATGAGCGTGATGCCCCCCACCGATGAGTGTCGCATCGAAGCGTTGGACATCACCCCCAGCGGCATCGTCTACGCCGCCACCAGCGGGTACGCCTGCCGATTGCTCGTGGGCATGTTTCACGGCGTGACCGGCGTGGTCTTTGATATGGGTTTGATCCCCAACGCCACCCAATCGGTCGGCGTAGCGGTGGGTGAGAAGACCTTTCTCGCCGCCGCCAACGGTTCGGCGGGCGGCGTGCTGGTGCATCGCAAGCTGCAGCCGTTGCCGTTTGATCTGATCCAGGAGTGGCATTTCAACCGCTATCCCATCGAAGCCATCCCGCTGCCCGGGAATGAGCCGATCGTGCATTTGCTTGCCGATTCCACCCGCAAATCCGCCGATGTCCTGACCACCAACCGGCTTCTTCGCGTCGAGTTTGAGACGTTAGCCGTCCAGGAAATCGCCAAGCTCCCCGGCCGCGGACGCATGGCAAGATGGGGATCGAAAATCGTCGGTTTTGATGAAAATAACAGCCTGTGGACGCTCGAAACCCCGTCGCTCGAACTCAAACGCCGCGCGTTGGAACTGCCCGATGGCGATTGGACAAGCAATCATCGGCCCATCACGCGCGACAACGCCTGCGGCCGACTCTATCTGGCCGACGACGCTGGTAAAATCTTCGCACTCGAAGCCACCGGCCGCTTCACCGCTGAGCTCGCCCGCGTGCCGGTAGCGCCGGTCGGGCCGATGGCTGTGACCAACGACGGCCGACTCTTCGGTGCGTACGGCGAGGGCATGGGCATGCTCTTCACTTTCGAGCCCGACACCGGCCGCTGCGCCAGCCTCGGCGTCGCCGTCTCCACTTTCGAGCGCCGCCGCTACGGCTACACCTTCGCCGATGCCGTCATCGGCCGCGACGGCGAGGTCATCTTCGGCGAAAATGACAACCTCGGGCATCTGTGGCTGTATTTCCCGCGTATTAAGGCCTGCAAATAAGCGCGGATGGATTTCCTCCCCCATCCGCCCGAAGCGAGTCGCCCGATAAAACCACCGATCTCAGCACCGCCGCGAGCCGCTGCGTCCAGATAATTCGCCCCTGACGCGAAGGATTAGCTAATCCGCGCCGTGGATTAGGTAGACGGCGCGAGGGATTAGGTAATCCGCGCCGTAGATTAGGCAAACGGCGCGAAGGATTAGGTAATCCGCGCCGGAGATTACCCAATCGGCGCGAGGGATTACCCAATCCGCGCCGTGGATTACCCAACCGGCGCGAGGGATTAGGCAATCCGCGCGGTGGATTACCCAACCGGCGCAAGGGATTAGGCAAACCGCGCCGTGGATTAGGCAGACGGCGCGGGGGATTACCCAACCCGCGCCGCCGTTTAGCTTGTAGTGCTGGATGACAATCCCGCAGTTCGGTCGATGGATTATTGTTGTGTCAATGGAGCGGCTTTTGGACGGTGCAACTTTATCGCTGATCGGTCAGATTGGGTCGATGGTGATCGCCGCGATCATCGGGCGATTCATGCTTAAATCTGCTGCGATGATCCTGCTCGTTAGCTTTCTCGGCGCGGCCGGTGCGATGGCCGCCCACATCATGTACGATGGCCAGGCCGCCTTCGTGCTGCTTCTATACACACCGGTGATCTACTTCGCCGCCGTCGCCGGACGAGACGAATTCGCCGCGAACAGACGGCGCTGAAATCCCAATAACTTGGTGCCCACGGAGATGGTGGGGTGAACCCCACCCTACGAATTAATACGGCGAACTGGCGATGCTTGGTGGATGTGCCGGTCTGATCAACGTTTCTTCGGTTCGCCGTCCGCGTTGGGGCGTGGGGATTTGAGGGGGTTTTCGTACCATACCACGCCCAGGTTGTCGCGCTCATCGGTGGTAATGACATCAAGGTCGCCGTCGTCGTCGAGGTCGACGACTTCGATGAGGTCGAACTTCACGCCCGCCGGGCCGCTGAGCGATCGTTGCAGCCATGCACCGGACTTCTGTTGTGCCAGCCAGACCACGCCCTCGGCATCGCCGTTGGCGCTTTCGAAGGAACAGACCAAATCCATCAATCCGTCGGCGTTGATGTCCGCAATCTTCACCGCCTTGGAAGTGCCGATGCCCCTTGCGACCAGCGGGATCTCAACCTGTTGCCAGGTCTGATCGCGTTGTTGCAGGCATAGGATGACGGACTGCTTCTTGACCGCAACCGCCACATCGGGCAGGCCATCGGCGTTGATATCGCCGATGTCGGCAAACATCACGTCCTTGCGCCCCTCGGCGCCGATCGGGTGTTCTTTCCATGGTGCACCCTCGCGGACGGCATCCTTTCCGGGGTTTTCGAGCCAAAATACGCCGGTACGCGGACCCTTGCGGTCGGTGAAGACCAGATCGAGATCCTTATCGGCGTCCATGTCAAAGGGGATGAGCGACATGATCCACTCGGCATCGCGCAGACGGTGGAACTTCCATGCGGCGGCGTCGCCGGGCTTGGTGGCCGGTGCCGATAGCCAGCCAATCACGCCGGTCTTGCCCGGACCGGGGAGGTGAACCTTTGAGCCGAGCATGAGGTCGATGCCGTGCTGGCCATCAATGTCCATTGCTGCCGCGAACATCCATTGCTGACCGGCGGTGGCCTGGAAAGGCGTGGTGTTCCATGCCTTGGGTTCAAGAATCTGCTCGGCTCGTCCGGAGAACCGATGCCAGTTCACCAGACCCGCCTCCGAGCAACTGATCACTTCAAGTCGGCCATCCCCATCGAGATCGACAAAGATCGCGTCCTCAACCGCCTTGACGGTCCCGACCGTCACCTGTGGCCACGGTTCGCGAACGGCGGCGATTCCGGGGTTGAGATAAGCTTTGACGACGCCGCCCTCCTCCCACGAGGTAGTGATATCCGGACGGCCGTCGCCGTTGAGGTCGCCGAGTTTCACGCCATCGGCACCTTCGCTGGTATTGTCGATGGTGTGGCAGACCCAGGGATTGCCGTCGGCCTTGACGACCTTGTCGGACAACTCAGCAGCACCGACCTGACCGACAGCTAGGACGCAGAGGGCCGAAAGAAACAATTTGGAATCGATCATGGTGGCACCTTTGGACTTAGGGGAGACGGCCAGGGTCCGACAGTCAGCCCGGCGTGACCGTTGTTGAGTATTGTTTACGCCAACTGCCGCTTCGTCAATTCGGTTACATGGCCTGTTCAGTATGACAGCCATGCGGTAAAAGTTCGGGGAATGCCGCGACTTAAAATCCTTGCCAAGACCCCAAAGCAACTCGGTTACACCTTCCCCGCCGAATGGGCCAAGCAGGAGGCGACATGGTTTAGCTGGCCGCGGCCGGAGGGGATTTCGTTTCCGGAGAAGTATCACACGATCCCGGAGAACCTTGGCAGGATTGTCCGCGAGATCGCGGCGCGGCAGTGGGTGTATATCAACGTGCCGAACGAAAACTGGGCGTTCATCGTTCGCGGCGTGCTGGATGATGCGGGGGTCAATCTCGATCGGGTGAAGTTCTTTTTCATCCCCACCAACGAGAACTGGTGCCGCGACCACGGGCCAGCGTTTGTGATCAATCCCAAGACCAAGAAGCGGGCGATCGTGGATTGGGGCTTCAACGCCTGGGGCGGGAAATATCCGCCTTTTGATGCGGATGATGAAGTGCCAACCGAGATCGCGGCAGCGCTGGGGTTGCCGGTGTTTTACCCGTACAAGCAAATAACGATCGAGAAGACAAGCAGCATTCATTCAGTCTTTCATCGCCCCAAAGTCATCATGGAAGGCGGCGCGGTGGAGTTCAACGGTGCGGGGACCGTGCTGACGACCACCGATTGTCTGCTGAACAAGAATCGCAACCCGGATTTGTCCAAGGAGCAGATCGAGCAATATCTCAAGGACTACTATGGGCAGGATCATGTCCTCTGGCTGACCGGCGGGATCGAAGGGGATGATACGGACGGGCATATCGATGATCTGGCCCGCTTCATCTCCCCGACCAAGCTGGTGATGGCGATCGAGGCCGACCCAAAGGACGCCAATTACAAGATCCTGAAGCGCGCCCGCCAGGACGCGGAGAAGCTGCGCGATCAGGATGGCAAGCCGTTTGAGATTGTCGAAATCCCCATGCCCGCACCCGTGATCCATGATGGCCAGCGCCTGCCGGCCACTTATGTCAATTTCCTGTTTGTTAATGGTGCCTGTCTGGTGCCAACGTTTGGGCCGAAGGAGACGGACAAGAAGGCGTTGGACATCCTGCAAAGCCATTTACCCAAGCACCAAGTGGTCGGCATCGATTGCCGTGAACTGATCTGGGGCCTCGGTGCGATCCATTGCCTGACCCAGCAGATGCCCAAGGTCTGATTTGGGCTATTCCTATTTGCCCATCCGGTTTATAGGGATATGATCCGAGCCTGATGACGCTGGCTCGACCCATCCCGATCGATCTGTCGGCTGCGATTTTGTCGCAGATCCAGGCGCATGGGATCGCGACCTACCCGCACGAAGCCTGCGGCGTATTGATCGGGACTGACGACGCGACATCTCGCACAATCAAACGTGCGATACCGGTGAATAACACCTGGCATACGCCGCAGGATCGGACCAAACGCTTTACGCTCGACCCGGCGGAGCAGTTGCGGATCGAACGGTCGCTGGATGGGACCGATGCGCAGATCGTCGGCTTCTATCACACGCACCCCGACCACCCGGCTGCGCCCAGTGCGTTTGATCTGGAAGTGGCGTGGGGGTTTTACAGCTATTTGATCGTTCGCATTGATCGGAATCGGGCAGCCGAAACACGGTGCTGGCTGCTGGATGAAGGGGATGGACGGTTTGTTGAACAAATGATCGATCAGAAGTGGGGAAATGTGGAATGTGAAGTGTGGAATGTGAAATCTCAGATTTGAGATTTGGGATTGGCCTTCTGGTCGATTTGATTTTTGTCTGACAATGATCTAGTTAAACGCGAGACCTATTTGGAGAACTGATATGCCGCTCAAACCGCAAGGCCGTATTTTTGACAACATCACGCAGACCATTGGCGGCACACCGCTTGTGAAGATCAACCGGCTCATCCCCGCCGGTCAGGCGACGGTGCTGGCCAAGTGTGAGTTTTTCAATCCGCTCTCCAGCGTCAAGGACCGCATTGGTCTGGCGATGATCGAGGCCGGTGAAAAAGCGGGCAAAATCGACTCTGACACGATGATCGTCGAACCGACCAGCGGCAACACCGGCATCGCGCTGGCGTTTGTCTGTGCGGCCAAGGGTTACAAACTGACGCTGACCATGCCCGAGAGCATGTCGATCGAGCGTCGTCGGCTGCTGAAGGCACTGGGCGCGAATCTGGTGCTCACCCCCGCCGCCGAGGGGATGAAGGGCGCGATCAGCCGCGCCGAAGCGATCGCGGCGGAACATAAGAAATCCTACATCCCGCAGCAGTTCATGAACCCCGCCAACCCCGAGATCCACAAGATCACGACCGCTGAGGAAATCTGGGCGGACACCAACGGCACGGTGGACATGCTCGTCGCTGGCGTGGGCACGGGCGGGACGATCACGGGCGTCAGCGAAGTGATCAAGGCCCGCAAGCCCAGCTTCCGCGCCATCGCGGTTGAGCCGATCACGTCGCCGGTGATCACGCAGACGCGAAATGGTGAGGAGGTCAAACCCGGTCGGCACAAGATTCAGGGCATTGGAGCGGGGTTTGTCCCAGGCAATCTGCACATGGATATTGTTGATGAGGTGATTCAGGTGACGGACGATGAAGCCTTTGAATGGGCGCGTCGGCTGCACAAGGAAGAGGGCATTTTTGGCGGGATCAGTTCCGGTGGCAACATGGCCGCCGCCGCCAAGCTCGCGGCCAGGCCCGAGAACAAGGGCAAGATCATCGTGACGATCATGTGCTCGATCGGCGAGCGATACCTCAGCACGCCACTGTTTGAGCAGGAATAAGAAGACCAGTCCGACGGGCTACCGTTTTTGCGGTTTCATCGGATCGGGCTTGGCGGCCTGCATGAACGCCGAATCGCGCTCGCGACACCCACGGCAGGTGCCGCAGGGGTCGGCGTGGTCTTCGATGCAGCTCCATGTTCGATCCAGCGGCGCGTTGACCTGATAGCCCAGATCGATCACCTGCCACATTTCCAGTTCGAGTAACGGTGCGTGCAACTCCAATTCGGGCCGGCCGAGCGTGAGTTGAAACATCTCGTTCCAGATTTGGATGAACTCCGTCGCCTGGGCCAGTTCATCGGTGGCCGGTCCGATGCGAAGCCCGCAGTAGATCGCCGAAGCCTCATACGCCACAGCCAGCGATAGCGCGGCACCCACCAGCGGCACGAGTTGCCTCAGTTGCGGCAGGATCGGAGCGGCGATTCGCGGATCATTGCTCACGCTCCCTGCCAGCGACTTATCCGCCGACAAGGACAGGTATGGAACCGGGATCGTGTGCTCGCGAAACGGCTTGAATGCGCCCACTTGCGCATCGTAAGTGGCCTTGCGGCGAGTGGGCGGATCGTGGCTCATCACTTCAGCGTAAACGAGGATCGGGCGATACTTCTGACTCGCCAACGCCCCGGCGACCGCAGAATTGATCGATCCGTTGCTCAACACGATCGCGAGGTCTTTGGCCATATCGATCACTCCACCTGAAGGATCACTTTCAGCACATCTTTACGTTGCGCCACTTCCATCGCTTCGACGCCTTGTTCCAGCTTCATCCGCCGGGAGATCAGGCTCACCACATCGACGCTCTTTTCGGTCAGCAAGCCGATCGCCTCTTGAAACGGCCCGCAACGGCTGCCGATGATCGATAACTCATCGACAACCACCGGCGACAGATTTAGCGGCTTGCCCCCGGCGAACGTGCTCTTGAGAACGATCGTCCCGCGTGGCCGGACGATCTGCGTCGCCAATTCCAAGCCCTGCGCCGAGCCGGTGCAGTCGACGACGATATCCTGATCGTGCCGGGGCGCGATATCCGAGAGCAGCCGCGAGCGGATCTGCCATTTTTCGCATAGCGCCAGTTTTTCGGGGTGCTTTCCGATCACGCGAACCGGACAACCCGTGTTGCGAAGCACCTGTGCGACCAGCAACCCGAGTCGGCCATCGCCCAGGACCGTGACCCAGGTACGCGATTCGACACGGATCTGTTTGCTTACCTGCACCGCAGCGGCGAGCGGCTCGATGAAGATCGCGGCGTCGTCGTCGATCGACGGGGGTAACGCGTGCAGATTGTGCGATGGCAAACGCACCAATTCGGCAAAGGCGCCATCGTGATTGAGAATGCCCAGGACCGTGCGATTGCGACAATGATTGGACAGCCCCGACAGGCACATATCACAGCGGCCACACACGCAGTTGATTTCGCCGGTGACGCGCTGGCCGACCAAGTTCTTGTCGGGGGAGGAAACGACGGTGCCGACAAACTCGTGGCCGAGTACGCCGCGATAGTTCATGTAACCGCGGGTGATTTCGATGTCGGTCGAACATATCCCGGCCTGATGAACCTTGATCAGCGTATCGCCCAATTCCAGCGCCGGTTCCGCCCGTCGCGGGTCAAAGCGGAGCGATTGATCGAATACGAGTGCTTTCATATGTAGAAGTGAGCAGTGGGCGGTTGGCAGTGGGCGGTTGGCAGTGGGCAGATGAAGACCAAAGACCGTACCGCTTTTTCGTTTCTTTACTGCCCACTGCCACCGCTCACTGCCAACTGATTGAGGACAGATAATTCAGCCACGCGGTTTGGTCGTAGCGTTGATCGGCACTGGTCATGAAGCGAAGGGATTGTCGGGCCTGCCACGCCAATCCAAAATCGCGCTCACCCAGTAGATTGACCAGCGTTCGGGCCACTTCCAGCGATCGATAATGCCGCAATGCCTCGGCGGCGGCGATGCGGACATCGACATTCTCGGCGGCGGTGTTGACGGTTTTCAGAAGCGGTGCGATCGCTTGCGCATCGGGCACATTGGATAGCGCCTTGGCCGACTCCAGTCGCACCATCACGTCATCGTCGGCAAGCCCGGCGGTAAAGGTCTTTAGCGCCACGCCATCGCGCGAGCGATTCAGTGCCCGGATCGCCGTGGCACGGACAACCGGATCATCATCAAACTCGGCAATCTGCGCGTAGCGTTCGGTATATGGCGACTGCTTTCCAAACGGCCGATCGACCAGATCGTTGATCCCGCTGCGACGCACATCGGCCTGTGGGCTTTCCATCCGGATAACCGCATCGGTTGCGGTTGTGCCGGTGGTCATGTCAACGACGCGACGCGGGAAGGCGACAAAGATTTCGTACAACAACCCCCCTGCCGTCGAGACATCGACCTCCGCCGGGACCGTGGTGGGCTTGGCTGGCGCGGGTGGGGGTAGCGGGTCTTCTTCGGACGTATCAAACATCGCACACCCGCCGCTAAGGCCGGCGATCGCGATCAGAAGAAGTAGCTTGGAATCCATTTTCATGCGGAAATCTCCGGGACGGTCATTGCGGGCAAGCCGAGGGAATCGGCGTCCTGCTGATAAAGCACTTCGGGCGGGACCAGCGTCGGCGCATCAACGCCAAAGCCCAAAAAATCCGTCCCCAGGCGTGCGAGGCGGTCTGGGTCATCGGTGACAAACGCTGATAATCGCGAGCGATCATCACACGCCGGTCCCATCGTCAGTCCCATCGTCGCGGCAGTGCCAGCTTCGACAAGACGCGACGCGACATCTTCGGCGCACTGCTGAGCCGAGTCAATCACGGCCACTTCCTCGCCGACGATCTTGCGTATGGCGGGCTTGAGCAACGGATAATGCGTGCACCCAAGCACCAGTGCGTCGATGCGATCTTTGGTCATTTGGCGCAGATACTGACGCAACGCCAGTTCGACCAGCGGGTCATCGTTGCGGCGGCCTTCTTCAATCATGGGCACCAACAGCGGCGTGGCGGTCATGAGCAGCCTGGCGCGCTGGCGGCGTTTGCGGATGGCGATTTCGTAGGCACGGGAGCGAATGGTGGCTTCGGTGGCGATGATGCCGATCAATGGCTCATTTTTGCCTGACGCCCCCGCCGCCGCCCGGGCACCCGGTTCGATCACGCCGCTGATGCGGATATTCGGAAACGCCGCCCGAACCTCGGGTAATGCCAGTGCCGAGGCGGTATTGCACGCCACGACCACATGCTTGGGGTGATGTCGTTCTGACCAGCCTATGATCTGTTTGACGAAATGCGTGATGGTCGGGCGCGTCTTTGATCCATAGGGAAGCCGAGCGGTATCGCCAAAGTAGACAATCCGTTCGTAGGGCAGCCGATCGAGCAGCGCGCGCACGACGGTAAGCCCGCCGAGCCCGGAGTCGAGAACGAAGATGGGATCAGTAAGGTGCGACATTTCGCCTAGTTTGTTATCGGACGATCGAAGGTTTAGGCTTGACAGATACTTACGATCGTCGAACATCGCAAGTGTCGAGGACGTAATAGGAGCTAATATGTCTACATTAGATGGCAAACGGATATTGTTGGTCGATGACGATCAGGACATTTTGACCACGATGCAGGCGGCTTTTGAGCCGACCGGTGCCGCGATCGAGACGGCGAGCAATGGGAACAAAGCCGTTGAACTGGCTGAGAAGAACCCACCCGATCTGATCATTCTGGACATGATGCTCCCCGGCCGTAGCGGGTTTCTGGTGCTGGAGAAGATCCAAGCCGAAAAAGCTAAAGCGAAGAAACCGCGCTCCGACCCGCCTTACGTGATCATGATCACGGGCAATCAGGGCTCACGACACAAGATGTACGCCGAGACACTGGGTGCCAGTGAGTATTTCATCAAACCGGTGAAACTCGACAAACTGATCGCCACCGCCGAGCGCCTGCTCGGTGCGACACCGGCGACGGCGTAAACGGTTTTTCGCCTCCAGTTCCTTCGTTATCCCGCCCATCCGGGGTACCCCGGCCTGCGATGAACGGCCGCAGGTCGCTTTGCGTCCACTCCGAATCCCACCCGGCCGCGCGGTGGGCGAGGGTTCGCCAGAAATATTTGCGTCCCCCGGACGGGGTTATTTTCATCTTCACCTCACGTTCATCACAGAAATTTATCCGGACAAATTGTCGCACCCTGTATGCCCAAATCACGTTTTATGAGACGTGAGACGGGATTGTCCATCAATCCAATATCGTCGTTGTGAGGACTATCCGCACAAGCAAGATTTTTTCACATTAGATTTACGCCTGCCGCTCGTCAAAGGGGTGTAGAGCACCTTTCCAGTGGGTGACAAATAGAAAAGTACGAGTCGGCGTTTTTGTTCGGGGGCTCCGCTTGGAGCGGACGCTGATTGCAGGGATGTAAACCAGTTGGCACCGCGCACGGCGGGTTCGCTTGACTGGTTTCGGGTTTCCAAGCCCTTCCCAAGTCGTAACACCTCTGCGATTTCGCATTGCGCGAGGTCGCACGGACACCCGGATCGCGCCCTATCAGGCGTGCGACCGTGGCCGATCCGAGATCACTGGCACTTTGGGACGCGTCACTCGCCCGCGTCCCACGAAGCGAGGTCCCGGACGGGCCTCAACATGTTGTTGACGTCTGATCAGGCTTAACCAAGCCCGTTCAGGCACGAATGTTGATCGCGGCAGATAAACGGAGCCGAAAATCGGTTCCCGCCGCTTCGGAATAGAAAGGCAATCAATGAATCGCAACCAGGAACGCACCACTGACCAGAAACTCCGCAACACAAGCGGGTCTGTCATCGAAAACCTTGAAGGACGTCGCATGTTGGCTGGCGTCTATGAACTGGGGATCAACATCAATGATGGCTGGAGCGATACCATGCGCAAAGGCGTCCCTGTCATGAAAGACCTGGGTGTCAAGACAGCACGGGTGTGGGTCGGACCCAATTTCGCGAACCCCCAATGGGAAGGGGCTTTGACGCGTGCGGTCGATCTGGCGAGCAAGGGCTTCGACATCATGCTCATCGTCAACCCCGAAGGCGGAAGAATGCCCGCCGCCAGTGACGTTAAGAAGTGGTTCAACTGGGCGGTGGGCAATTCGTCTCTGCGAAATGCCGTGGACCGCTGGCAGGTCGGCAATGAAGTCGATCGCAGCGAATACTGGCGTGGAACCAACCAGCAGTACGTCAACAACTTCCTCAAGCCCGCCTATGAAGCTTTGCACGCTCGCGGGGAAAAGGTCGTCTCCGGGAGCGTTTCGTGGAATCCTGATGACGTCAAGGACCTGATCAACGAAGGAATGCTCAAATATGCGGATATGGTGGGCTACCACCCCTATGCCGACAGCATTAGCCAGCTAAAGACCCGCGTGCAGCAAATCAAGAACATCGTTGGCGGTCGCAAGCCGATCGTCGCCAGCGAATGGAATATCCGTAAACTCGAACACAACAAGACCCAGTGGGCGGCCGCGGTCAAATTGGCATTCCCGATCATCCGCGACAACTTCGCCTACAACTATTATTTCGCCCTGATGAACACCACCCGAGGCAACGCCGGCCCGGCGGGCATTATGAACTCCGATGGTTCGCGCCAAACCCTGTTCTATAACGCCCTCAAAGCCGGCATGAACGGTGGTGGCGGATCGGGTAGCACGGGCTCGGACAGCGGGAGCAGCACCGGGGGCAGTTCGTCCAGTGCCTTGCCGAGCGTCGCCAAGATCAGCGTCTACAGCGAAAACGGTACGAAAATACTCGACTCGCTCACCAGCGGTGCGACCGTTGACCTGTCCAAGTACAACACCAACGAGTTGCGATTCATTGCGACAGTTGGGTCTGGCACGTCCAGTGTGAAGTTCGCAATCGGCTCCAAGTCGATCACCGAGAATCTCGCGCCATACGAATGGGGCAAGTTCAGTGCTTCTGCGGGATCGTATACGCTGAATGTAACGCCCTACTCAAAGGACAATCTGTCCGGAACCAAGGGCTCGACCCGAACGTTTACATTCAAGGTCACCAATTCCGCCAGCTCAGGCAGCACCTCCGGCAGTACTTCGGGCAGCACCTCGGGCACCGGGAAAGGGTCTATCAGCGGCTTTATCTGGAATGACGGCGACTCGGATGGTTACGTCGACAGCAATGAAAGCCGAACGGGCAGGCGTCAGGTGTACCTGGATGCCAACCGCAACGGGCGACTCGATTCAGGCGAGAAGTCAACGTGGTCCGATTCGAACGGCAACTACAAGTTCGATAACCTCGCTGCCGGAAGCTACGCGATTTCGCGCGTGTTCCCCAGCGGGTATCTGCTGAGCAATGACGCACGGGGATACATCACCACCAACGTCACCAACGGGCAGAATAGCGGTGGGAATAACCTGGGTGCGATCCGTCGATCGTCACCGTTCTATAAGGCGCCCTCGACCGGCTCGTCGAGCAGTTCATCGGGCACCGGCAAGATCCGCGGCTTCCTGTGGAACGATACGGACAAAGACGGCAGAGTCGACTCATACGAAGGTCGCACCGGCCACCGCACCGTCTTCCTCGATAACAACCGCAATGGCAGACTCGACAGCGGCGAGCGTTCGACGCTGTCCGATTACAACGGGAATTACACATTCTCCAACGTCTCGATCGGAACGCACTACGTTTCGCGTGTTTTCCCCAGCGGTTTCAAGATGAGCAACAGTAGCAGCGGCTACATCACCACCTATGTCGGTTCGGGCAGCATTGTCACCGGCGTTAACATCGGAACGCGCTACAGGTAGGCTTTCGATGTGCAACTGAAAACTGTCCGTCGGTCAGGCCGGTCGATGGTCAGACGCAAGCCGCCGCTTCCCGGAGGGGAAGCGGCGGTTTTGCTTTGGGTTTGATGCCCTTGATAGTCGGGATTATCCGATCGTCAGCTTGCGCGGGAAGAAGTCCTGCTTCATCGCCTGCTTGGCCAGCGCAAGCGTCTCTTCGGCGACCACGTTCGATTTGGTCGTCCCGATTCGTAGCGCATCGATCACATCCGATGGCCGATCCTCAAAGTGCTTGCGGCGGGTGCGGATCGGTTCCAGCAACTCATTGATCACATCGATCAGCTTCTTCTTGATCGCCACATCCCCAATCTTTCCATTCTTATACAGATCGCGGTGCTCTTCGATCCACGCGGCGTCTGCATTAAACGTCTCATGCAACGCCCAGAGCGGGTTCTTCGTCGGATCGGTCTCTCCCGGATCGGTGACGCGAAGCCGTTTGGGATCGGTATACATCCCGCGAATCTTCTTCTCGACCTCCGCTGCCGAATCCGAGAGGTAGATCGCGTTGTTCAGCGATTTGCTCATCTTCAGCAGATTACCGTCCTGCCCCGGGCCGCCGAGTCCGACCAATCGCTTCACCCGCCCCAGCTTGGGCTCGATGATCGGAAATAGCGCACCGGATTTGGGATAATCCTTGTCCTCGGTCTGCGGATTCACGCCGCAATAGACCTGGTTGAACTTTCTCGCCACTTCGCGGGTCAATTCCAGATGCGGGATCTGATCCTCCCCCACCGGCACCAGTTGCGGCCGAAACGCAAGGATATCCGCACACTGCCCCACTGCGTACATCGGGAATCCAAACGGGTACTTATCCCCCAGTTCCTTATCCCGAATCTCCTGTGCCAGCGTCGGGTTGCGCATCACGCGATTGAACGGGATGAGCATCGCGAAGTTAAAGGTCAGCTCGTCGATCGCAGGCACTTCCGATTGCAGGAACATGCTCGACCGCTGCGGGTCGATCCCGCAGGCCAGATAATCGGTGGCGATATCGATCACGCTCTGTCGAATCTCATCAGGCTTTTCGGCCCGGGTGGTGAACGCGTGCTTGTTGGCGATGATGAAGTAACAGTCGTACTCATCCTGCATCGCCACGCGGTTCTCGACCGATCCGACGTAATGACCCAGATGAAGTTTTCCGGTCGGGGTGTCGCCGGTAAGGATGCGGGGTTTGGACATGCGATAGAATGTAACGGCAAGACCGATAGGTCGAAAGGACCATGCGGCGCAAGGTTGGGGATTGGTGATTGGGGCTTGGGGCTTAGTGGGAAAACGGGGAGGGCAACGGCCGCGCCGCAGATGGCAACGGAAATTCCGAGGACGGCAACGGAACTTCCGGGGAACCCCCCGCCCGTTCCGCATACGGCAACGGAGCTTCCGCAGACGGCAAGGGAGGTTCCGGGGATGGCAACGGACCTTCCGCAGACGGCCCCGATCGTTCCGCATACAGCAACGGACCTTCCGCAGAGGGCAACGGTCACGCCGCATAGGGCAACGGAACTTCCGCAGACGGCAACGGTCGCGCCGCATACGGCAACAGCCCGTAGGGGCGGCTTCAGCCGCCGAAAGAGCGTTTGCCGAAACGAATCGGCGAC
>JBGSMH010000549.1:0-13311 GCA_041740275.1 Phycisphaerae bacterium | reverse complement strand
CAAGATCCTTGAGAATTTTGTGCAGTTTTTGAAGGCGTATTGAGCGCGAGGAAGTGGGCAGTGGGCGGGTGGCGGTGGGCAGTAAATGCAACCACTTCACATTCGCCATTCCTCCCCTAATTGATTCTCTGCTATTCTCTCCATCATGCATCCCGAGCTTTTCAAGATTCCGTTTCTGAACTTCACGGTCCACAGCTACGGGCTCATGCTCGTGTTGGGGCTGATTTTGGGGATGGAGCTGTCCAAGTGGCTGGCGAGGCGGTCGGGGATGAACGCCGACGATTTCGGGACGGCGGCGATCCTGGCGCTGGTCTTCGGGTTGATCGGGGCAAGAATTGCCTATGTCATCCAGTTCAGTGAAGAGTTCACCGGCGGGACATTTTCGCAAAATGCGTGGAACGCGATCAACCTCACCTCCGGCGGCCTGGTCTATTACGGCGGATTCCTCTTCGCGACCGTGGCGCTGGTGACCTGGGCGATTTGGAAGAAGATTCCGCTCCTGCGCGGCATGGATATCGTCGCGCCCTGTCTGATGATCGGCCTGGCGTTTGGACGAATCGGGTGCTTTCTCAATGGATGCTGCTGGGGCACGCAATGCGATCCGGGCACGGTCAGCGCGGTAACGTTCCCGTATTACAGCCCGGCTTATCTGGCAGACTATCAGGACGGAAAAATTTTCCCCGACCAAGCCCTTTTAATCAACGGCAGGCTGATGACGCCGGCGATGGTCGCCAAAGATCCGGCATTGGTGGTGATCGCAAGTCGTGCGCGATCGACGCCGCTGGTCAACACACAGTTGATCAGCACGATCACCGCGTCGCTGATCGCGGGGATCTGTCTGGCGTTGTTCACGATGTATCTGACGCCGGGGCGGGTCTTTGCGGTCATGTTGATTCTGGAGGGAATCACGCGGGCGATCATCGAAGGCCTGCGTGTCGAGCCGACCGAATTGAACGTCGGCAGTACCGGTTTGACCCTCAGCCAGATACTGGGCATCGGCATCTTTTTTGGCGGGATCGCGCTCTGGTTTGTCGCCAAATCGCTACGCAATAAACCGCTAATCGGGGATGCGCCCGGATACCCGCAGGCCGGGTAAACAGCAACATTTATCAAGCGAATGACATCGGGCATTTGCTTGCATTTCTTGCCGGCTCACTTACCATAATCGAATCGAGAAATCGGTATCAACGGTTTGCCCCGGCGGGGGTAATATCGAGTGTTGCCTAAACATCTCCCATCTGAGGATTGACCATGAACAAGCTGTTGCTCTCCATATGTACCGTTTTGGTTCTGGCGTTAATTGTTGTCCCACAGAGTCGCGCTCAGGATCAGAAACTCTTTAACGTCGCACTGACCGATTTGGGTGCCAACGCGTCCGGGTCGGGCGTGCCCTTCAACAAGGACTGGCCAGCGATCAACGCGATCCAGCCAATCAAAAGCAATGCGCGTGGAACGCTGTTTGGCCATCCGCTCATTGGCGCACGCATCGAGATCAAACTGGTCAAGCCAGTGAAGATCGCCGCGATTGAAACCACCGGACTGGATTACAACGGCACGCAGCAGCCCAAAGCCATCGAAATCCATGTCGATGGGAAGTTGATTAAGAAGGCTGAGTTGGCGGACACGCCCGGCAAGCCCGTCCGTACCGACATCGACGCCACCGGACGAACCGTTGTAATCCTCGTCACCGACGAGTATCCCCGGCGCACCCTCAAGGATGGAAAGACCGGTCCGAACTACGGCGGGTGGAAACGCCTTGCCGTCCTTTCGCCCGAAGACCTCTCAGTCCTAATGACCACACCGGCTGGCTGGTCGGTCAAACGTGACGACAACGCGATTGCACCCACGCAGGGCGCCGTCGCGGAAAAGGAACTGAAAGTCATCGGCGAACCTCGCCAGGCCGATGGTTGGCCTCGAACGCTGTGGGACAAGCAGGACATCGCCCACTACAAGAAAATGCTGGAAACCAGCAAAGAGCTTCAAAAGCAGTATGCCGACCTCAAAAAAGCCATGGATGAGCGCCTGACCCGTCCGGTCGGCGTCCCCGAGCCCCGCAAGGATGCAGAGGGCAACTGGATGCACCTGCCCGAAAAAGAAGTGAACAAGGTCCACAACGCTCTGGGGCTTGATATCGCCAACATGGGCACGATGTATGTTCTGTCCGGGGATGCAAAGTATGGCGAGTTTGCCAAAAAGATTCTGCTCGATTACGCCGCCGCTTTTCCGAATTACGGCGTCGGTTCCCGACCCGGTTTTAACCACGACCCCAGCAAAGTGTTTGATCAGCGCCTCAGCGATGCGACATGGCTGATCCAAGTCGCCCGCGGGTATGACCTGATCCACGAATTGCCTTCGATCTCATCCGAAGAACGTGAAAAGATCGAAAAAGATCTGCTCCGCGCCTCGGCCGAGTTCATTGCGGGCAATCGCCACATGCTTGGCGGTGCCACCAACTGGTCGGCCATCGCGACCACGTCCATCCTCACCGTCGGTGTTGCGATCGACGCCAAGGACCTGATCGATATGGCGATGTACGGCAAGGGCGGGACCAAGGAAAAGCCCACCGGCGGCATCATGTTGCACTTCGGGCCTAAGAGCATCGGTGCCGACGGGCTTTGGTCCGAAGGCTCCACCGGCTACCAAATGATGGCGATGGAAGCATTGGTCAACAACGCCGAAATCCTCTGGCGTAACGGCGTGGATATGTACCGTCATCGCGACGGTGCGCTCAAACAACTGTTCGATTCGCCCATCCGATATGCCTATCCCGATTTCAAAACCCCCGCGATCCACGATGGCGGTGGCGGGTCGATCATCGGGTACGAAGCCAACCTCTGGGAATATGGCTACCTTCGCTATGGCGATCCGCAATACCTGTCGATTATCCAGAAAGCGACCAAGAACCTGAACGCCCAGTTTCAAAAGTTCCCGGTCTCGGTGCTGTACGATCTGGACCCGACCAAGCCAGCCCCGCCCATCGAATATAAGAGCTTTAACTTCTTCGATATCGGCTTTGGCATCAATCGCATCACGACGCCCAATGGCGTGATCAGCATGTTGCTGGATTACGGTCCGAACCGATCGCACGGGCATCCGGACAAGCTCAGTGTTGATCTCTATGCGTTCAACCAGCGCCTGATCCCCGACCCGGGCAGCATCTGGTACGAACAGCCACTGTATAAGAACTGGTATGCAACCACGGTTTCGCACAACACGCTGGTGGTCAACGGCAACAGTCAGCGGCCCGCCGACGCCACGCAGCTGGTCTATGGGTTTGCCGATACGATGTCGTTGCAGCGCGGCTGGACCGATCAGGCCTACTCGGGCGTGACGATGGATCGTTCGCTGTTCCTGACTCCTGAATACATGGCCGACATCTTCGGCGCATTCTCGCAGATGCCGCACCAGATGGATCTGGCCTGGCACTTTGTGGGCGATTTGAAGCCGTCGATTGAACTGACCGACTATGCCTTCCCCACTCCAGTTCAGCCCGGCTATTCGGCGCTGACCGAAGTCAAACGTGGCCAGACCGACCAGGCATGGAACGCGACCATCCAGGCCAAGAACGGCGTGGCGCGGTTCGTCGCCGCCGGTGGGTCACCGACCGAAATCATTGTCGGCAACGGCTTCATGGGCAATGAGCGTCCGCCCACGGTGCTGCAACGTCGCGCCGAGACCAATCAGACGATCTACGGAAATGTCGTCGATATCTCCGGCAATGCAGAACCTTATGTCAAGTCGGTCACCACTGAGGGTTCGCTGGATGCCGGATATTCGGCATTGAAAGTCGAAACCGTACGCGGGACCGATGTCTGCTTCACCGCGTTCAAGCCCGGCACCTACGAAAGTGCGGGCATCAAGACCGACGCACAGCAGGCTTTGGTCGTCATGGACGCCGACAACGTGCGTGGGATGTTCATCGGTGGCGGGACGACGCTGTCACGCGGCGCGGTCTCGATCGCACGCAGCAGCCCCGGACTGGCGTACATCGAAAAGACCGATCTGGGCGCCTATGTAGTTGGAAATCCCTCGGGCACAGAAGCTGATTTGACGCTCAACTTCGCCGTGCTATCGAACATGGAGGCGTTCGCACTGGATCTGGACGGGCGTCGTACCGGTCCGGCCAAGCCAGAACGTGCCAATACGCAGTTGACAATCAAGGTTCCTGCCGGTGGTCGCGTGGAGTTCGCCGCAGCGGGCGTGCCCAGTGCGTATGACCACAAGCAGGAAGTCCTGAAGAGGCTGGCGGCAGAGAAAGCCGCCGCCGAGGCGGCCTTGCGTGAGGCCTCCATCGCCCGCAATCGAACCCGTGTTCAAGAGGCGCAGGCCAAGCCCGCCCCCGCAGGCACGACTATCGTCGCACAGGCCGAGACTTTTGCGGCCCAAGGCGAGGGCACGGCCGCCATTGCTGAAAACAAGACCGCCGCCGTGGGCACCAGTCTGTCGCAATGGAATAACCTGGGCCACTGGTTGGAATGGAAGATCACAGTCCCGGCAGAAGGTTACTACAACCTCTCGGCCGTCTATTGCACGCAGAACGACGCCGAGCGTGACATCATCGTCAATGGCGAAGTTCAGGAACCGGCTGCTCCGTTGTCTGCCCCCTCGACCGGCGGGTTCTCCAACGGAACCGACGACTGGTCATTGGCGACCGCGATCGATCCGATCAATGAAGCCCCGCTCTTGATCAAGCTCAAGGCCGGTGAAAACGTGGTTCGTCTTAAGAACAGCAACGGGCGCCCGATGAATCTGGATTATCTCCTGATCACAAGCCCCGATGCCAAACCCGCCCGCATCAAAGCAGGCGACAAGTAAGAAGTAGGTAACGCGTCCCGTTCGGACGCGCACGCCAAACGATCCGCCGCCACGGTTGTAACCCTTAAGGTTCACCGTGGCGGCGGTTTTGTTGGGTAATCAAAAGCAGATTTGTAGGGCACGCTATTGCGTGCCGGGAATTGGAGCGCGCGATGCAATCGGCTCAGCAGATCTTCCCTCGCTTGCCGGCCTGCGAATGGGCAATCGGGTTGGTGCCGACCCATCGTTCATCCAGCGTCGTCCCGGCCGGTTGGTAGCGGGAGTCGGTCGATAGCCGGATGCGATCGGAATGATTGTCCAGCGAGGCATGGACGGTATAGCAGGTGAAGATCAGTACATCGCCCGCGCGGTACTCGGTCGTGCGCCAGGTGCCGCCCATCGCCTTCTGGACGGCGTTGGGATCTTCACCGAGTGATCCGGCATGGCCAATCGTGCCTTCCAGCCACGACACACCTTGCCGCCAGCCGTCCCCGTCGGACCTGTTGGTGCAGTGCGTATCGACATCATGGTTGCCATAGGTCTTCTTGAGCGCGTCGAAGTTGTTCGAGCCGTCGAGAATCGCCAGTCCGCCTTGGGCAAAGTCGATATCGCCCAGCGGGGTCCACGCCGTGTAGAGTTGCTCGCGTTCGCCGCGACCCATGTAGACCACGTCGCAATGGCTGCTGGTGCCTGTGCCCGGGCAGACGGCGCGAAGCCATGTAAAATCAAAGTGCAGCGTCGGTTTGCCCAGAAATCGATCGAAGAACCCGATCATCTCCCCCGTGTACAGCAATCGCTCAACCGCCGGGTTCCCGGTGGCGTATTCGGGCTTGAACTTCACCAGTCTTTGCTTGTCCCAGACGGCATCGGTCAGCGGTGCCGACGGATCAAGATACCCATCCTTTTGGAGCATCCGGCAGACCGATTCGCGCGACTCGGCAACCCACTCCCGGTTCAGCAGGCCCGGCAGAAACAGGTATCCGTTGGCGGACATACGACGTCGCAACTCCGCGATGTCGTCCAGGACCGATATCGATTCCTCCAGCCAATCGACATGCTCCGGGTCGATGCGGGTTCCGGTACTGATCAATTCAGGAAAAGCGGCTGTCGCGGTCATTCGTGTTCCTCGTGTGCCGGAATTATGCCACAGCTGAGCGGATCATCAATCCCCCGCGACCGGCGCGGGCGGGATCGGTTCATCGGTGCCGGGTTGGTCGCCCAGGGGCAGCCCGTCTTTGTCCCCGCGCTCGGCGGTGCTGGTGGTGATCGATGAGACGATTCGGAACAGGTCCGGCCGACGATCCAGCCGAGGCGTGACCGATCCGCCCGTCCGACACGCGTGCAACGCGTCTAAATCCAGATCGCACACCAGAATCGTCTCCTCGTTGGCATCCGCCTCGGCGGCGATCCCGTCGCGGGGGAACGCAAAATCCGATGGCGTGAACACCGCGCTCTGCGCGTAGTTGATGTCCATGTTTTCCACATCCGGCAGATTGCCCACATTCCCTGCGATCGCGACATACACCTGATTCTCAATCGCCCGCGCCTGGGCGCAATACCGAACCCGCAGATACGATTGACGATTGTCCGTACAGAACGGGACGAACAGCAGTTCCATACCCTCGTCGGCGAGGAATCGGGCGGCCTCGGGGAATTCGCAGTCATAGCAGATCAACACGCCGATCGTTGCCTTCGGCGTGGCGATCGCGCGCAGGCCCGTCCCGCCGCTGATGCCCCACCAGCGCTTCTCGTTGGGTGTGATGTGGATCTTGGGCTGCTCGACGCAACGCCCATCAGGCAGAAAAACCATCGCCACATTCTCGATATGCTTGCCCTTCATGACCGGATGACTCCCGGCGATGATCGTCAGGCCGTACTTCTTCGATAGCGACTGCATGTGCGCTTTGAACTTGGTCGTGAACTTGGTGAGTTGACGAATCCCTTCTTGCGGGGTTTTGACCCCCATCGCCGACAGCAGCGGGACGGTGAAGAACTCCGGGAACAACACAAAATCGCTCCGATAGTCGGCCGCGATATCGGTGAAATAGCTGACGTGGTGGGCGTAATCCTCAAAACCGCTGACCTTGCGCATCTGCTGTTGAACGCACGCGACGCGCACCTTGCGCGGGCCTTTGTTGCTCGGTTTGTACGCGGGGTTCAGCCATTCGATCAGGCTGGCATTGTTATGAGAGTGGGGGTCTTTGAGATAGTTGGGCATCACGCCGCGCAGGACAAATCCCTCACGAACTTGGAAGCTGAGGACCAGATCTCGATACTCCCCGGCCACCACCCGCCGGGCATATTCCTCGGCACCGAACTTGTCGGCATGCTCGCGATAATTCCATAGTCTTCCACCGGCCAGGATTCGACGTAAGTTCAGCTTCTGACACAGTTTGCGGCGTTCTGCGTACAGTGCAGCCCCGACGCCGAGGCCGCGGGCTGCGGGATTGACATAGACATCCGCGCCATAGAGCGTGTCGGCGGTGGGGTCGTGGTTGGTGAAATACCCGCTGTCGGTGATGCCCGCCCAGGTGTGAAATCGCAGAGGATTGCTGCCCATATCGACGATTAGGCTCGCCGACGCCCCCACGATCTTCCCGCCAACGATCGCGACGGCTTGTCCTTCGGGGAAAATGCGTTGGTGCGAGCGCAGATGCGATTCCCGCCAGACCACATTGTCCTCCGCCAGTGTCGGGTAGGAGATGCGATTAAGCTCAACCAACGCCGGGATATCCGCGAGGCTCGCGGTGCGGACGGTGATACGCGGTTTGGGCTTGGCGGGGTCGGATTTGCTCGGCATACCGTATTGTAGCCGCCGACACAGGGTGCAGGAGCAAATCAGCCTTCAAAGATCTCCAGCCGGGGGAGTTTGGCCTTCATTTCAGACAGTTCGAGCGAATTGAGGATGACATCGGCGTTGTTGAATCGCTCGGCGGGGGTGTGAGAGGCCAGGCCGACGCAGAAAAAGCCGAGCGGCTTGAGTCGATCGATCACCCGCGGGGCGTCTTCGATCACCATGCAGTTTTTGGGGTTCAGACGGCGATGATACCGCTGGCCGAGACGCTCGGCTCCGCGCAGGTAGCATTCGGGGTCGGGCTTGCCGACGGTGACGTCTTCGGATGAGACGATCACGCGGAAACAGTCGCGCAGCCGAATGCCTTCGAGCATCAACTCGATCTCGTTAGACAATGCCCCAGAACAGATCGCCAATGGATAATTTCGCCACAGCCCCCGAACGGTTTCTTCCACGCCGGGCAAGGCGACGTATTGTTTGGCGTAAATCAGGTCTTCGGCGATCTTTTTCTTGCGGGCGATGAGCTTGAGAATCAGCGGCTTGTCGATGGGGAGATTATTCAGTTCCATCAGCCGCCGAAACCCGTTGCGGTCGTCGAAGCCGAGGAGTTCGGAATAATATTGGTCTTCGGTCAGTTGCAGACCGGCCTCGGAGGCGGTTTGTGCCAGGGCGCGGTAGTGCAACGGCTCGGAATTGACGAGCACGCCATCAAAATCAAATAATACCGCATCAGGCCACTCAGGCATTGGGTCGGAAACATACCCGCCTGACCCGGTTGAGGCAATTCGCCACCCGCGCCAGATCGCCAAAACCCGCATTATTGGCGAATCCGTTGACCAATCCGGCTCGACCGATAGTCGATCGGCCTTGGTTGCGATACACTATCTGGTCTGCGCTCCGATGGGCGCATTGACGCTTTTGTTTGATTTGTTGCAACGAATTTCATGAAAATCCGCAATTTTTCCATTATCGCTCACATCGACCACGGCAAGAGCACGCTTTCCGACCGCCTGCTGATGCGCGCCGGCGCGATCACCGAGCGTGAGTTTCATTCCCAGATGCTTGATGACATGGATTTGGAACGCGAGCGCGGCATCACCATCAAAGCGTCGGCGGTCACCGTCTTTCATACGCACAAGGGTGAAGAGTACATGCTCAACTTCATCGACACGCCCGGGCATGTCGATTTTCACTATGAAGTGCAGCGGGCATTGCAGGCGTGCGAAGGCGCGATTCTGGTCGTCGATGCGTCACAAGGCGTGCAAGCCCAGACCGTCGCTAATGCCTATGCCGCGATCGAGGCGAGCTTGGAGATCGTGCCGGTACTGAACAAGATCGACCTGCCTTCGGCGCGGCCGATCGAGATCGCAGAAGAAACCGAACAAGTCCTGGGCATACCGGCAGAAGATTGCCTGCCCGTCAGTGCCAAGACCGGTCAGGGGATTGATGAATTGATCGTCGCTCTGTGCGAAAAACTGCCCGGCCCGCGCGGGGACGCCAAAAAACCGCTGCGGGCTTTGATCTTCGACAGCATCTACGACGACTATCGCGGCGTCGTCACTTTCGTTCGCGTCATCGATGGCGAAATGCGCAAGGGCCAAAAGATCCGCTTCATGGGCACCAACAAGCTCTACACGGTGACCGATCTGGGCAAACACTGCCCACGCCCCACACAGGTGGACAAGATCGGCCACGGCGAGGTCGGCTACGTCGTGGCGGCGATCAAAGACCTGCACGATGTCCGCGTCGGCGACACCATCACCGACGACGACAACAAAGCCACCGAGCAGTTGCCCGGCTACAAACCCGTGCAGCAGATGGTCTATTGCGACTTCTACCCCTCCGGCAAGACCCAGTACGACGAATTACGCGACGCGATGGATCGGCTTTCGCTTAATGATGCGTCGTTCTCGTTTGAGCCGGAGAATAATGACGCATTGGGCTTCGGTTTCCGCTGTGGTTTCCTCGGGCTTTTGCACATGGAGATCATTCAGGAGCGGCTGGAGCGCGAATTTAACATTGAGATGATCCAGACCGCGCCGACCGTGACCTATGAGATCGCCAAGACCGACGGCACGACCGAGCGGATCGATAGCCCCAGTGAGTTGCCCAATCTGACGAATATTGAGGAGATTCGCGAGCCGTATATCAACATGCAACTGATCCTGCCGCAGGATTCAGTCGGGATCATGATGAAGATCTGCGAGGAGCGTCGCGGCATCTACAAGAAGACCGAATATCTGGGAAATAGTGGCCGGGTGATTTTGGTGTATGAGCTTCCGTTGGCGGAGGTCATCTATGACTTCTACGACCGCCTAAAGTCCTCCACCAAAGGCTACGGCACGATGGACTATGAACTGATCGGCTTCCGGGCCGGCAATCTGGTCAAGGTCGATGTGTTGGTCAACGCCGAACGGGTGGATGCGCTGAGCCTGATCGTGCATCGCGATCATGCCGAGCAGCGTGGCCGAAAGCTGCTCAGCCGGTTGAAGGAAGAGATTTCGCGGCACTTGTTTGAGATCCCGCTTCAGGCAGCGATCGGGGGAAAAATCATCGCCCGCGAGACGATCAAGAGCATGGGCAAAAACGTCACCGCCAAGTGCTACGGCGGCGACTTCACCCGCAAACGCAAGCTGCTGGAGAAGCAAAAAGAAGGCAAAAAGCGGATGAAGCGCATGGGCAGCGTCGATATCCCGCAAGAGGCGTTTTTGGCGATTCTGGAAGCAGGGGACTGATGTGCCAAAATGCCGCAGCGGTGCAAATTGATAGTCGTTTCACTCCAGCTATCCTACTCGTCGTAGTTTAACTCGGAGTGACTGAATGAAACGTGCTGCGATTCTGTTGGTTTTGCTGTGCTCGATCGGATCCGTCCCGCAGGCCCAGGCCCAATACGAAGGTTCCGATGCGAAGTACGCCGCAGAAAGACGCGAGGAACGCGCAAAGATGCGCTGGTTCAAATACGGCGCCGGCGGGGTCGCGATCGCGGTCGGCATGGGCTACGGCCTCTGGAAAAAATACCGCGGGGCATGAATCGCTATTCGTGTCTTACCCGAAGGAAGATCACCGCGAAGACCCAAACGCCCAGTGCGACCATCGCGGCGACAAAGGTGCTTTCGTAAAGCATCGGCACGTCGAAGCGATAGGCGAACATCGCGATCCATGCAGACAGGTACATCGCCAGCCCGAGCATCTGGCCGCGAAATGCCGCACCGACCAGCAATAGTGCCCCGGCGATCAACACCGACGATGGGACGATCGGCGTCGTAAGCATTTCGGGGACCATGAAGATGGTCAGCGGCTTGTCGTCGGCCTGCTGAACCGCCTCGACCGCCTTAATCACCGTGCCCTGAGCGATCTCTTTTCGAGAGGCCAAAGCGACCTTGTCCTCCTGCTCCGTGGTCAATACTTCATTTGCGGTGCTGAGGATCGACTGGGCGTGATTGACGTTCCACCAGTTGGCATAGATCGTCAACAGCACCAACGCCAACCCCAGCCGCAGCATGGGGCTGGTGAGCATCTGCGTCGGCGTGCCATAGCGCCGGCGCAAATAGCTTTGACGCTGGTAGCCGGGCATCGTCTCGTCTTTGTGATCCGCCTCGGCACCGGCGCCGCTGGTGATCATCGACATCGCTGCCGACGATTTCTCCATCGGGGCGGCGGTTTCCTTCAGGTTGGCGGCGGCGGTTTCTTTGGCGCTGGGTGGGATCGCGGTGGCGGCGAAGTGTCGCTCGCTCTCGCGACGAATCACCTCGGCACTGGTGATCAGTCGCTGGGCGTTCTTGCCCGCTTGTTTCTTGGCCAGTTTCTCGCCGATGCCTTTGGACTGAAGCGCCTTGGCTTCCAGCTTCGCCAGCAGCTTGGCTTCGCGCAGTTGTTTGCGCGATTCGATGCGGAAGTTAATGAACTCAATCAGCGGCTCGCGCCACGCCGCGAACTTCGGACGATCCTTGCCGCGCTCCTTGCCCCAGACCTGTCGGGCCTGCAATTTTTCTTCAAACCCAAACAGGTTCTCAAAAATCTCTTCCCAATGCTTGCCAGAGAACTTACAGACGAATTGCCGGATGGCGTTTTCGTCCAGGCCCTTGAGTCGCATATTCTTGATCAGTTTTTCGACCTGTCGCAGGCTCTTTTCGCGATCACGCGACGCCATCAGGTCGATGGTCCAGTAAAACGCCTGCGACAACCCCACCGCCAGCAGCGCCGCCGCGATCCATGGGAGTGCCAGCCCGAACGAGTAGATCACATATCCTGCAACCGACAAACCGACGATCCACAGCAGCCAATCGATTAACCCGGCAC
The DNA here is from genome assembly GCA_041740275.1 of Phycisphaerae bacterium. Lineage (GTDB taxonomy): Bacteria > Planctomycetota > Phycisphaerae > Tepidisphaerales > Tepidisphaeraceae > BPJO01. The sequence goes on along the minus strand of JBGSMH010000549.1, from coordinate 1,424 downwards.
CAAAGACCAGTTGGCGGGCTTTGCGAAACAGGTGCGTCCCGCGCATCACGCCGAGAGTGATCTGGTAGGCGAGGGTCGTGAGCACCGCCAATCCGACCACGCCGCCGACGAGGTTGATCTTCCATGTCACCGTTTCGCCGATATAGCCCAGCAACACGGCAAGCAGCAGGCAGACCGCGTAGAAGCCGAGGATGAGCTTGGGACGCAGTTTCGCAAACGTGTTGCCGTTGTATTGCTCGACGGCGTATTCGAGGATCTTGACCTGATCCTCCTTGGGCGTGTACGGACCGGTCGAGGCGATGCCCAGAAAACCTTCCAGCGACCCGATCACGTCCTTCATCGACGCGTAGCGATCTTCGGGCTTCTTGGCGAGCATCCGCACGATAATCGGCGACAGTGTCGCCGGCACATCCTGCACCACCACATCCGGCGGCGTGACCGGCTCGTTCTGGTGCTTGGTCATCACCTCCATCGCGGTTCGACCCATGAAAGGCGGACGACCCGTCACCAGGTGATACAGCGTGCAGCCCAGTGAATAAATGTCGGCCCGATGATCCACCCGTGCCGCATCCTGCGCCTGCTCGGGCGGCATATACAGCGGCGTGCCCATCGACTTATTCATCTGCGTGACCGCCACCCCCGCCGATTGCGCGGTCGCCTGGTGCATGTTTTCCGTCTCATGGCTCCCCATGCGCTTGACCAGCCCCAGGTCGGCCACCTTGACGATCCCCTGATCGTTCAGCAGCAGATTCTCCGGCTTCACGTCGCGATGGATCAGTCCGTGATCATGGGCAAACTTCAGCCCGCGCGCCGCCTGCAGGATGTAAGTGACCGCCGTCTCGGTATCCAGCTTACCGGCCTCGCGAAGTGCGCTGGCCAATGTGGTGCCGGTGACAAACTCCATCGAGAAAAAGTTGATGCCTTTGTCCTGCCCGATGTCGTGGATTTGTACGATGTTGTGATGCGTCAACTGCGCCGCCGCGTATGCTTCGCGCGTGAATCGGCTGACCAGTTGCGGGTCCTGGGCAAGTTTTTGATGGAGCGTCTTGAGCGCGATGTTGCGGTCAAGCGACACCTGGCGCGCCAAATAAACCGCGCCCATCCCGCCAGAGCCCAGTTTCTGAATGACCTCATACCCGCTGAGCGTCGTCCCGCTGGCAAGCCCCGGGTCTTCACTGGCCGGTGTCGCGGCGTCGGAAGTCGTCAACTGGATCGGCTGAGCAACCGATTGGGGGGCAGACGTCTGCCCGACGCGATCGGCAGGGGTGTGATGTTTGGCGTGCGGCACGGATGTCGCACCTACGGCTTGTGCCGGAACGGAAGTCACCCCAACCTTGGATGATGGGACCGATGTCGCGCCGACCGCTTGTCGCACCGGCTGTGCCTTGGGTTGCGGAGCGGGTTGCGGCTCTTCGATGCCCAGC
>JBGSMH010000548.1:0-2386 GCA_041740275.1 Phycisphaerae bacterium | reverse complement strand
CGATCCGGGCGCGACCGGATTGTTCCGCGAGGCGTCGATCTGGCTGGCCGAGCGACTGCTGCAGGGCAAGGAGCCGAAAGTCGATGAAGCGATCGGGCTTTTGATGCAACTGCCCGATCAACGCGAGGCGGTGACGCGAGTGGTGCAGACGTACGTCAATGCGTCGCGATTTGATGATGCGATGAAAGCGATCGAACGACTGCCGGACAAGGATCGGCTGCTCGGCTATGAATTGCTGGTCAAGCTCTATTCGGCCCGGCCGGGCAGTGCGAACCTGTTTACGCTGCTGGATAAGGTGATCGATGAAAAGCCTTCGGATGCGATCGATAAACTCGTGCAGACCGTCGTTGGTGCGATCGGCGGGAAGGATCAGAACGATCGCCTAAAGGCCCTGGAGCGTGTGGTCAGCAAGTACGAACGCCTCAAACGATGGGCGGCGTTTGCATTGTGCGAAGCGAACCGTGCCAGCGATGTCGATCGGCTTGTCCGCTTCGTCGGCGATTACCGCACCGGCGGTGATGTCGAGCAATCCAAACGCTGGATCGGCGAGTTTTACGAGTCGGCGGGCGATCCGAAAAAGGCTCGCGAAGCCTATCTTCAACTGACCGATGCCGTCGGGGCGCATTTTCTGGTCGCCGAAACCCACTACGGCCCGCGCGCCAAAGCTCCGGATTTGCCCGGCGGAGAAAAAGAGCTGACCGAGATCGTCAAACGATTCTATTCCCCCGGCGCCAGTTGCGAAGCACTGTGGCGACGTGCCGAACTGCAGGCCGGCGCGATGAAGAACCCCGACACCGCAATCGCGACGTTTCGCGAGTTGATCAACCGATTCGGCACGGAAGGGGATTGGGCACCTCGATCGCTCATGCGGGTGGGGCAGTTGCTCCGATCACAGAAAAAGTTTGATGAGGCGATCGTCGCCTATGAGCAGGTCATACTTCGGTATGACAAGAGCCCGCCGTTGCGTCAGGCGTGGCTGGAGATTGCCGCGACGTATGAGGAAAAGCGCGAGCCGGAGCGCGCCATCGAGACGTACAAGACGGTTTTGCGAAAGTTTCCCCGCACCGGGGAGGCCAGCCGGGCACACACGATTCTGGAAACCAAATACAAGATCGCCGACACCGATGTCAGTGATCGATGAGGATTTGCCATGTGGGAATTGATCGTCAAAGGACAATGGTTCATGCTGCCGCTCATGGCGTGCAGCGTGCTGGGGGTCGCGGTGATTCTGGAGCGCTACATGTCGCTTCGCGCCCAGCGCCGCGAGGCGGCGGCATTCCTGGCGGACTTCGATGCCCGAATCAAAGCCCGCGATCTGGCCGGTGCACGCCAATTGTGCGAAGACCGTCCGAATGTCCTGGGCCGAATGATGATGGCCGGGCTGACGCGGTTTGATGAACTGCGGGCGCAGGATTCTGTCGCATTTCTGCACGATCAGGTCAATCGTAGCATCGAAGAGCAAGGCGGATCTGCGGTTGCGGAACTGGAGACGCATCTGGGCGTCCTTGCCAGCATCGGCACGATCGCGCCGCTACTCGGATTCGCCGGGACGGTGACGGGCATGATCGAAGCCTTTAACGCGATCGCAAGCGCCAACGACATCAACGTGGCGCTGGTGGCAGCGGGGATCAGCGAGGCGCTGATCACCACCGCCGCCGGGCTGATGGTGGCGATACCGACGATCATCGCGTTCAACTATTTCACGAAACAGGTTGGCGAACTCACGCTGGCAATGGAAGGGTCGGCCAACGCGCTGCTCGGCGAGATTGTCCGTCAGGCCATCGCACAACGTACCCCTGAACCGACACAGACTGGCAAATGAAACTCACCCGCAAGTACAGTATCAAGCCCGAAATCCCGCTATCCAGCATGGCGGATCTGGCGATGCTGTTGCTCGTCTTTTTCGTCATTTGCGGGAAAGCAACCACGCGATCGACCATCCCGATCGAACCACCCCTCAGCCTCACCGCCGAGGCGATGTCCAATGACAAACTGGTCGTTGTGACCGTCAGCGATGAGGGTGAAACGTATCTGGACGGGCGTCGCATGGAAGCAAGCGAATTGATCGCCGAATTGGAGGCGATCATGCAGGGTCGGACCGATCGGGCATCGCGCACGGTGCGGATCGAGGTCGATCGCCGCACGCGCTACCGGGATTATGTGTTGGTGGTCGATGCGGTGAATCGGGTCAAAGGGTATGTGGAACTGAAGGTAAAGCGATGAGCAAACAAGTGAACAAAACCCGTCGGCCGATGACACTGTGGCGGATGCTAATGTGGGTGGCGGTGGGGCATCTGGTCGTGATCCTGATCCTCAGTCCGGGCCTATATTGTGCGTCGGCAAACTCACCCGATGCACTCTTTGCCCGCGGCGAGCAGGCGATGGC
>JBGSMH010000547.1:0-7094 GCA_041740275.1 Phycisphaerae bacterium | reverse complement strand
GCAAGCACGACTAACGCCCTGTTCTTGGACTGCTCGGCGATCATTTCCTGCTCGAGCGCGACCGCCATCGCACGGCGTTTTTCGGCTTCGGCCTGGGCGCGTTTCTTGTCGGCCTCGGCTTGCTCGGTCTGCAGGCGTGCGCCGATGTTGTCGCCGACATCGACGTCGGCGATATCAATGGACAGAATCGTAAACGCCGTGTTGGCGTCTAATCCCTTGGCCAGCACCGCTTTGGAAATGTGATCCGGATTCTCCAGCACCGCAGTATGGTCGGCGGCAGAGCCGATCGCGCTGACGATGCCCTCACCCACGCGGGCGATGATCGTCTCTTCGGTCGCACCACCCACCAACCGCTGAATATTCGTTCGGACGGTGACGCGGGCCTTAACCTTCAACTGAATACCGTTTTGCGCCACCGCGTCGATGGTCGATCGACCCAGGTGCGGGTTTGGCACATCGATGACTTTCGGATTTACGCTGGTCTGGATCGCGTCCAGAATATCACGCCCGGCCAGGTCGATCGCGGTTGCGGTCTTCCAGCCGAGTTCGATATTCGCCTTGGCGGCGGCGATCATCGAGGTGATCACGCGCATCAAATTACCACCGGCCAGCACATGGCTTTCCATTTCCTGCTGACTGATATCCAATCCCGCTCGCGTCGCCTGAATACGGGCGGCGACGATCAGGTTGGGATTGATCTTTCGCAGCCACATCCCAAACAGGTCAACAAACCCGACCCGGGCACCTGATACCAACGCCTGGATGTAGAGGTTAATAAAGTTAAAGAACAGGAAAAACGCGATCAGCAAAAAGATGACCACCACGACGAGCACGCCGTAGACAATCAGGTCCTGGGTTTCGACTGCGAGCAGATTCATATTCAGACTCCTTCAAAATTCTTGTTTCGATTCGATATATTCTAGACTTTGGCGGTTTCCTTCAACTCTCGTACTGTCGCGATGCCGCCCGACATCGCCAGCACTTTAACCTTGGCACCGGCGGGGATGATAAACCCCATTTCGCTTTGTGCCTCTATGCGGACTTCGCCGACTTCAACCTCACCCATGGGGCGCATCTCGGTCAAGGCGACGCCGCTGGACCCGATCAATATCTCGGGCAGGGGCAATTCGCCGACGGTTTGGGTGATGATCATTCGTTTGCCTAAGGGCGATCGTTGCCACAGGTTGATTGAACCGGCAAATACAAAGGGCGCGATCAGCATGGATGCGACCGTGACGCCCACGCCCAGCCATCGATCGATGGAAAAGCAGATGATGATCGCCGCCGTCAGCGAGGCCGCGCCGATGATCGCCAGTAGCCCGCCCGAAGGGACAAACAGTTCGGCAACGAACATCACCACCGCGATCGCCAGAAGAATGATTAGCCAGTAAACCATAGTCAATTATTGCTATTCAATCGTTGCGTTACGCTTTGCGGACGACAATCTCGGTCCCGTGTTTTTCCCGGACAACGATCGCCTCACCGGCGGCGACAAATCCGTGGTCGGAAATGGCGTCGATGTTGCGTTCGTCGTTGATGATCGTGTCATAAAAACGCCCGATCCCGCCCGGCCTTAAATCAGTGGCGGCAACACCTTTGGCCCCAACGTGAGGCCAAGTCGATTCGACCGCCGCCCGGGTGGCGTCAAAGCCCGCTTCGGGCGTGCTGCCAACCGTCGTCTGCAACACCAGACGATTAAAATACGGCATTCGCGGGAGAAAGCGACTCAACCACAACCACAATCCCAGTGCGACCAGCATACTGACGCTGACAATCAACAGACCTTCCTTGATCCCGTCTCGCGTTTGCGGCAATTGCGGTACAAAACTCGGACCTTCCGGCAATGCCGGTCCTTCACTGGGCACAAATGTCATCACCAGCCCCGCCAGAATCAGCAGAATGCCTGTCAGTCCAGCGAAACCGAAGCCGGGGATGATGAAAATCTCCAGCGCCAATAGCGAGACGCCCAGAACAATCAGCAAGATCTCCAGCCATGTCGCATACCCGGTCATCAAGGGCACGCCGATCAGCAACATGCCGCTGACGACCAGCAATACCTCAAAGATGCCCGTGCCTGGCTTGTTGATCGCCAGATACATCGAAAGCATGAAGACGACGCTGAGCAGCCCACGGAGGGTATCGTGGCTGAGCATGTCGATGAACATTTCCCCGCCGGTGGTTTCGTAGTTCTTGGTCAGCGTCCAGCTTCGCGATCCGATAAAATCTTCGACCGTCGGATACGTTCCCTTGGACAACCCCAACTGCGCCGCGACGCGATTGTTAACCGTCAGTAGCGTCAATTCGTCGTCGATCGGGTTCTTGATGTCCGTCGCCAATCGCCAGCCCTCTTTGAGCAACTGGTCCTTGACTTCCGGCTCAACAAAACGGCGTTCGCCTTCCTTTTCGACGATGAAGACGGTGACTTGATATTGAACGAACGCTCGGAGCAGCAGCGGGTCGTACCCGTTTCGCTCGGCAGAATCCTCAAACTCTGCGACCAGCGGGCTTTCGATTTTGGCGCGATTGGCCCCGCCTAGCTCTGCCAGCCCGCCTTGCGTGGGAAGGATGGGTGCGACGTCGCCGATCGTCGAGCCATTGCTCATGACGATCTCCTGACAGGCAACCGCAATCATTGTGCCAGCGCTATACGCCATTTCGTCGATATACGCGACGATGTGGAAATTCTCGGATTCCTTTTTGAGCAGGCGGGTGATCTCCAGCGTCGCCCCCACGCCGCCGCCGGGGGTGTTGAGCTTGATGATCAGCGTATCAACGCCATCGACCTTGGCCTGCTCGATTCGGCGTTCAAGCTTGGTGAAGGTGTAATCGTTGATCACCCCTTCGATGGGGATGATCGCGACCTTGCCGAGGCGCGCGGATTGTTCGACCGACGGGAGTGTGGTGGGTGCTGTTGTCTGAGCAAAACCCAACCCCGTCGCCAGCAGTAGTGCGAGTAGACACAGTGAAAAGCGATTCATGACGACCCATTGTATGCCGAACTGACCCGTTGGCGGTAGCGGAGGGTTTACAATTCATGATAAAAGTTCAATCCCGAGGGTGGGCGTTGGTTGACCCATGTCAAATGTTAACAAACTTCTGCGATGATTTTGATCCATATCTGGCACCCGCGACAAAGTGCAGCAGTTGATTCGCGGTTGAAAAAGCGTCATTCGGCCGATGTAGGGATTGGAAACTAACTGTCACGGAGACCTTAACCTATGCCTCGCACTGCCAAAAAACCCCCCGCCGAGTTCGTTGAGTCCGCCAAGAAGATCGATAATGGCCACGGAATGGACGCCGAAGCGCTCAAGCGTGACTTTTTGTCGCACCTTCAGTTCACCCTCGCCGAACTGCCCAAACACATCGACAGTGAGTGGGAGCCCTACGTCGCCCTCGCGTTATCGGTCCGTGACCGGATGATCGAGCGTTGGATCAGAACCCAGGACACCTATTACGACCAGGACGCCAAGCGCGTCTATTATTTGTCGCTCGAGTTTTTGATGGGCCGTACGCTCGGCAACAGTCTGGTCAATTTGAAGTTGCTCGATCCGTGTACCAAGGCGTTGCACGATCTGGGCTACAAACTCGAAGAACTGCGCGAAGCCGAGTGGGACGCCGGCCTGGGCAATGGTGGCCTGGGTCGGTTGGCGGCGTGTTTTCTGGATTCGCTGGCGACCCTGGGCTATCCGTCCTACGGGTACGGCATTCGCTACGACTACGGCATTTTCCACCAACGCATCGTCGGCGGCGCTCAGCACGAAGTGCCCGATGCGTGGCTTCGCTACGGCAACCCGTGGGAAATCGCCCGCCCGGGCGATCTGTTCCGCGTTCAGTTCGGCGGACGCGTCAATTTCTACGTCAACGATCAAGGCCAATGGACCAACCAATGGGTTGATACCACGGACGTCCTGGCGACTCCCTACGACACCCCCATCCCCGGCTACGGCAATGGCACGGTCAACACGCTTCGTCTTTGGAGTGCCAAAGCCAACATGGAGGATGAGTTTGATCTGGCGGAGTTTAACGAAGGCGACTACGTCGGCGCGATCGACCAGCGTGCGATGGCGGAAAACATCAGTCGCGTCCTCTACCCGGCCGACAACCAATCGCTTGGCAGGGAGTTGCGGCTCAAGCAGGAATACTTCTTCGTCTCGGCCACCCTGCAAGACATCATCCGCCGCTACAAAAAGCGCTACGAGATGTATGACCGGCCTCTGGGGCTTAAGACCTTCGACCGCTTTAGCGAAAAGGTCGCGATCCAGCTTAACGACACGCACCCAGCCCTGGCGATCCCGGAACTGATGCGCATCTTTATCGATCTGGAGGGTTTGGGTTGGGATGAGGCGTGGAAGATCACGACCGAAACCTTCGCCTACACCAACCACACCGTTCTGCCCGAAGCGCTGGAGAAATGGCCGGTCAATCTGATCGGCCGGATGTTGCCGCGTCATTTGCAGATCATTTTTGAGATCAACCACCGTTTCCTGGAGCAAGTCCGAGCCAAATATCCCAACGACGATGGAAAAGTGGCGCGGATGTCGATCGCCGAAGAATCGGGCGAGCAACGCATCCGCATGGCCAATCTTGCGGTCGTGGGCGGGCACAGCGTCAACGGGGTTGCGGCGCTGCATACGGAGATCGTCAAGCACGACATCTTCCGCGACTTCTATGAGATGTGGCCGGAGAAGTTCAACAACAAGACCAACGGCATCACCCAGCGCCGCTGGCTGCTCAAATGCAACCCACGACTCTCCTCACTGATCACCGAAACGATCGGCGACAAGTGGACAAGCGATCTGTATGAACTGCAGAAGCTCAAACCGCTGGCGCACGATGCCGCGTTCCAGGAAAAATGGCGGGCGATCAAGCTGGAGAACAAGCTCAATCTCAAGCAGATCATTGAAGCTCAATACCTGAAGCGTGGGCTGAACATTCGCATTAATCCGGAATCGATTTTCGATTGTCAGGTCAAGCGCATCCACGAATACAAGCGGCAATTGCTCAACGTGTTGCACGTCATCACGTTGTACAACCGCATCAAAGCCAACCCGCGCGGCAGCCACACGCCGCGCACGATCCTTTTTGCGGGCAAGGCCGCCCCGGCGTATTGGATGGCCAAGCACATCATCCGGCTCATCAACAGCGTTGGCGATATCGTCAATAACGACCCGGACGTCGGTGATCTACTGAATGTCGTGTTCCTGGCGGACTATCGCGTGTCGCTGGCGGAGGACATCTTCCCCGCCGCCGACCTATCCGAGCAAATATCCACCGCCGGGACAGAAGCGTCCGGCACGGGCAACATGAAGTTCATGCTCAACGGGGCACTGACCATCGGCACCATGGACGGCGCGAATGTGGAAATGTGCGAGGAGGTCGGCCGCGACAACATCTTCATCTTCGGGCTCAGTGCGCCCGAAGCCAAAGACTTGTCCAGCCACTACAACCCATGGGACTACTACAATAGCAACGGCGAACTCAAGCGTGTGCTGGACATGATCAACGATGGCTATTTCAGCCCGCACGAACGGGCGCTGTTCCAGCCGATCGTGCAGAACCTGCTGCACAATGGCGACTACTACCTGCTGCTGGCCGATTACGCGTCGTATGTGGCGTGCCAGCAGACGGTCTCGCAGACCTATCGCGACCCGACCGACTGGACCGCCAAAGCGATCCTGAACGTCGCCGCCACCGGTAAGTTCTCGAGCGATCGCACGATTGAGCAGTACGCTACGGAGATCTGGAACCTGAAGAAGGTCAAACCGTAGTTGTGACGGTGGAAAACGCGAAGATGCGAAGTAGTGCGAACGTGTTTCGCAACTTCGCATCTTCGCGTTTGGTTAATCTTCTAAATCCCCGTCGGACCGTCGCCATGCTCGACGAGCTTGGTGGAGGTTGACGTTCCGTCGATGATGGCTTGGGCCTTTTGCAGTTCTGCAATTCCGCACAGGTCTTCGCCGCAGGCGATTTCGGGCTGACCGACGGGCGTGGGTTCAGTTGGGCAATCGGTCGGACGCACCGGCAGGCCGAATCCGCTGCGGAGCGACTTTCGGTGCGACAGAATCTGCTGCAGTTCGCGCTTGGTCCCCACCGCCGGTGGGCTGTTGGTCACGGCATCGTGCAACATCGCCCAGCTTGCCTCGCTGGCGATCGCACTGTCGCGCGGCGTGGGCAGACCCATGTTTTTCCCCGCTAGGACGCTTTTGGCAAAGACATCGCACATGACATCCAGTTTTTTGTCGTTGAACATCGCGGTCTTGCGCATGGTGGTGTTGACGCCGTGCAGTTCGATCGTGGCATCTTTGAAATCATGCCGCATCCGCGCGATGCCGCGTGTGCCGATGACATCGACGTAGCAGTTGTGCGTCTTTTCCTTGGCCAGATGCCCGTAGACAAAGCCTTGGGTGATATCGAAGACGACCCCGTTCTCAAACGTGCCGTGACACTGCACCCACCACGGCTCATCGTGGTTCCACATGCGTATGCCCTGGGCGTGCCAAGTCTTGTAGTCGCTCTTGGCGTACCAGCGGGCGACATCGACATAGTGCATGCCGCAATCATGGAAAGGCGGGCCTTCGGGGGCGTGGCCTTCGGTGGGCATGTGGCCGGGCGTCATGTGGCAGACGCGGATGATCGCCAACTCGCCGATTTCCCCTTCTGCCACAAACGCCTGTATCTCCTTGTGGTACCAAGCGTTACGATTGAACAGGTTCACGCCGACCAGCAGCCCGGATTTTTCGATCTCCTTGACCAGTTCCCACTCGGTCGTCGAGTCGGCGGCGATTGGCTTTTCTGCCATCACATGCAGACCGCTTCGCAAGGCCTGACGGATCATCGCCGGGCGAGCGTCGGCGAGCGTAAACAGTCCGACGGCGTGCAATGATTTATCGTTGAGCACGTCGTCAGAATTGGACGTGAACCGGGCAGTCGGGACTGTGCGCGTGGCCAGCTCTCGTGTGGCGGGTTGAGCGTCGCAAATCCAAACGATCTCGTATCGATCGTCCATCTGCATGGTCGATACAAAACCCCGGCCCATCCGTCCGAACCCAACGACGCCAATGCGGATCTTCTTTTTCATCGCAGACAGTTTTGCC
>JBGSMH010000546.1:0-6024 GCA_041740275.1 Phycisphaerae bacterium | reverse complement strand
GTCGATCGTGCGATCCGCGACGGACGGGCTCGGGCAACCTTGTCGCAATTGGTGGAGTTCGCCTAAAGCCCCACGGGGTTAAAGGTTCGCAATTTTATGGCCGCAGGCGACGACCCACTGCCAATCTCTCCGTCGCGTTCGTTCATGGACTTGGACACGCCCTTTACACGTTGGCTGGTGCGGTGGCGATGGGTGTTTTTTGTGATCATCGGGATCATGATCGTCATTCCTTTCAACGGGGAGTGGCGAATCGGGCTCGACAGTGCGTTATACCGGGGCGTGGCGGATAATCTGGTCGCCGGAAAGGGGTACACCTTTGCCGGTCTGAAACAGACGCAAATCTACCCCGGCCTCCCCTACCTGCTGGCGGGACTGAACAAACTGACCGGCAGCAACAGCGTCGTGCCGGTGCTGATCCTGTTTAATCTGTGCGCACTGGCGACGGTTGCCGGTGTGTATCTATTGATCCAGCAACGCTTTGCGATGTGGATTGCGGTGGTCGTCGCCTGTGGCGTGGGGCTGAATGTCCGCTTCATCCAGCAGGCACACGAGGTCATGACCGACATGCCGTTCGTTCTGGCGGTGGTCGCGGCGATGCTGGGGTGGGAATACATGGGTCAGAGCGTTAAGCCGGGCGCTCGAAAGACGGTTGCGACCGGCATCATGCTGCTGGCATTCGGCCTGTTGCTCGGCGTGGTGATGCGGCCGTCGTTCTGGGTGCTGGCAATGGCGCTGGGCCTGACCTGCTGCTGGAACGTGATTCGCCATCGTGAAAAGCGAAGCCTGATCGCACTGTTGGTGTTGTTTTTGGTCGGCCTCACCTTTGCATTGGCAGACCCGCGCGTCCGCGGCATGAATTTCCTGCACGGCGGGTATGAACGGGAGTTCCTGTCCCTCCTCGGTCAGGCCGGCCAGCGCGCAAAGGACGCGATCCCGCGCCTCCTTACGACCGAAATTCCCGAAACATTTTTCGCCGAGACTCTCACCTACGGTGCGATCCCGGCGTCGATTCTGCTCCTCGCCGGTGCCGCGATGGTCTGGTGGAAAAGGCCGCTGTGGGGCATGCAGGTTTTTATCATGCTCGGCGTGATGCTGGTGCTCTCGGACGTGCCCCGCTATCTGCTGATGGTCCTGCCGACCCTGTGGCTGGGTTATCTGATGGTCATCCTATTTTTGACGCAGAAGCTACCCGGCAAATATCGCGACTGGACGCTTTTTGCGATGGTCTCGCTGGCGAACTTTCAAAATATCGCCGGTTTTACGGCGTTGTTCCATGAACAGCATGCCGGGAACTTTATCGATCGGTACCGGGACGGGAATTATCGCAAGTATATCGCGATGGCAGAACTGATCCGCCAGCGCGTGCCCGACGATGCGGTGATCGTCGGCCCGCACGGGAATGTGCTGGCCTATTTCAGCGGACACAACGTCCGCAGCGGCAGGCTGATCGGGCTGGAATGGGGTGCGGTCACGCGCTATCCCAAGATCGTCGCCAAACACAATCCGACCTACCTGATCGGACCGGCGAACCAACTGGGCACCAAAGACAAGGCGTTGGAACGACTGGTTAAAGCAGGTGTGATCCGTCCGACAAGCTTTGTCGGCAAGATCGACGACCCGCAAGGCTCGCTGTGGCTGACGACCTGCATAGTGGTCGTCCCAGAGACCGATTGGCGCAAATTGCCGGAGTCAAACCCTGTCGTCAACGTCGAGAGGCCGACCCGACGCCCCGCATTCACCCCCGAAGAACTGGCCAGGCGCGAACTCAAAGCCAAACGCGAACGCAAGGAATTGCGTGCCAAGCGCGAGCGAAAAGCGATCCGCGCCGCCCGTGAAGCCGCACGCCTCAACACCACCCAGCCAACAACAGCACCCGGTCCGCAGTCGATGTCGATCCCGGTCGATCAGTTGGGGCTAATGTGGTGGGAAGGTGCGGCATGACGATCCACTGCGACATTGCCCCCGTCGATCAGATCGTCGACCTGCGACACCGCATTCTCCGCGCCGATCTGCCACGCGAATCGGCGATGTTTGAGGGGGATGATGAACCGACGACCGGGCATTTTGCCGCATGGCAAAACGGTGCGGTGGTCGGGTGTGTGTCAATCATGCGTCGGCCGCTGGAGGATCAGCCCGGCTGGCAATTACGTGGGATGGCGGTGGATGCGGGTTTGCGACGCGGTGGTGTCGGTGCGCGACTGCTGCAACTGGCGATCGACCACATCCGCTCGCACGGGACGCCAACGATCCTCTGGTGTAACGCCCGCGAACCGGCCGTCGCGTTTTATCAGCGACAGGGGCTTTTGATCATCTCCCCCCGCTTCGAGATCCCCACCGCCGGGCCGCATTTCAAGATGATGAAGCGGATAGAATAAGTTGGGTTTGAAGACCGCAGAAAACAGCACCGGCGAGGCCAGTTTTGCTGACCCCGCCGGGCTTCCTTCCACTGATTGTTACATCACGACCGCGTCGGTTACTGCAGCAACTGCAGAACCTGCTGCGGCGTGCTGTTTGCGGTGGCGAGCACGCTGGTGCCGGCCTGGGTGAGAATCTGATTACGCGTCAATTGTGCCGTCTCATAGGCAAAATCTGCGTCTCGGATGCTCGACTCGCTGGCGGTGACATTTTCCAGCGCGATCTGCATCGAGTTGATGCTGGTCTCCAGCGTATTCTTCTCGAACGCGCCCAGCCTGCCGCGTTGGACCGCGACTTGTTGGATCGCCAGTTCGATGATCTTGCTGGCGGCCTCGGCCTTGCCAGCGATAAGCGACGCGGCCCCGCCGTTGACCAGATCGTTAAGGAAACCCAGTTCGTTATTGCCCAGTTTGCTGGCCGCCACCGACTGGATACCGATGTTGACCTGCTGATTGGCGTTAACCTTTGACCCAAGCTGGAACAGTGCCCCACCGCCGGTGATGGCGAACGATTTGGCACCAAGTCCAAAACCCTTGTCCAGCTCCAGTTCCATGTCGAGCGTGCCGGTATTGAGTCTTACTTTCAAGCCGTCGCCGACGGTCAGGGCACCGTTGATGGTCGCCTGTGCATCGCGGCCGGTATCGCGGGTGCGGGCGTTGCCCGCTTCATCGACGGTATCAAACGTGCCGCTCTGGGCTTTGATGGTCACGAACTGTCGTGAGCCGAAGCCCGTCGAGATGAACTGCACGCCCGAGTTGATATTCGCGGAGTTGATCGCCACCGCCTGCACGCCGGTGACATCCTGAATGCGATTGATCGCACTGGCGATCGCACCTGCGCCGGTGCCCGAGGCAAAGGTGAGGGTATCGACGCCTTCGATTCCGTTGATTTCCAGCGTGACGGTCCCGGTGACCGCCGAGGCCCGGAACTGCAGTTCGGCCTGTTGTGCGGAGGTGATGACCTCCACATTGACCGGGATGAACTCTGCGGTACCAAAGTTGGCCTGATTGATCTGCAAGCTGGTGAATGCCGAGTTGGCCACACCCGAGGTGATGTAGTCGAGGCTGCCGTCGATCAGGCGCAGTCCGGCAAACGTGGTGGTATTGCTGATACGGGTGATCGACTCGATCGCCGAATCGACCTGCAACTGATTTGCACTAAGTTCTTCGCGTGATAGCGCACCGGAGTTGGCGGCTTCGACGACCAGGTCTTTGACATTCAGCAGCAGGGACGCCACTTCGCTCAGCGCCGCCTCGGCGGTGCCGATGACGTTGCTGGCGCGCTGGGAGTTATCCACCGCCTGCTTGATGCCGCTGATCTCTGATCGGAGCGACTCTGACGCGATCAACCCGGCGGGGTCATCGGCGCCACGGTTGATCTTCAATCCGGTCGACAAACGCTCGAGTGTGCTCGAAAGGGCGTTCTGCGAGCGTGACAAACCGCGTTGAGCGGTCAAGGCTGAGACATTGGTGTTGATGCGGGACATGGTTCAATCCTCCATGATTGATTTTTGTCGGGCGTCCTTTGCCCGTTTGAAGCGCCGCACACAGCCCTGCGCTTCGTGCGATCGACGTGATCGCGATAAAGAGTTCTGTTCCTTACGACTGGGGTTTGGTTGGGTCCGTTGAGGGTTTATTGATCGCTGGTGCGGTGACTTTGCCGATGCCGGTGAGGTCTTCTGGTTTCACCTGGGCGGCGGCGCGGTTCTCGCGTTTGATCGCCTCGTACACTTCTTTTCGATGTACGGCGACTTCCTTCGGGGCGGTGATGCCGAGCCGAACTTTGTCGCCGCGAATATCGACCACGGTGACTTCGATGTCGTCACCGATCATGATGGTTTCGTCGCGTTGACGTGACAGTACTAACATTGCCAAGCTCCTTCTGGGGCGGGCGTCGCCGGTAGGCTGGCCCGTGGTTTGCGCACGATCCGTCGTGCGCCCGCGGTCGGGCCTATCCTTATGATAGGTCGCTCGCGTGGTCCCTGTTAAAACATCCGTAGGTGTGGGTTCGGGTTCGCGCTGAGTTGCCTCAGGCGGACTTGGCCAACACTTCGGACTGGAGCTTGAGCAACGGCTGTCGCGTGTTCCACTTCTTCTCGGTCAGTACGACCTGAGTGGCATAGCAGTTGGCGACATTGACCACAATCGGGCCCAGCAGGTTGCCGGTCAGCCATTCGCCGATCTTGTTACAGATCACGAACACCTGCGCCGCGGCCGGGTCGGACAATTCCAGTTCCAGTTGCGTTTCTTCACGCAGCGGAACTTCGTAGTCCTTGAAGAAGGTGGTCGGGTCGGTCACAACAAAAGCGAGGTTCGGGTCCTCAATGCTTTGCAGCCAGAAGAAGTAATTCTCCTCGCTGGTCTGGATGAGGGCGAACTTGCTGCGACCTGGAAAACCCAGCAAACCCTTGGTGAAGGTGATGATGCGATCATCTTCCACCGAGAGGGTACCGAATCGTGAGGTAACGATCTCCATACGAACTCCATTTCGCGCTGGCGGTGACGTGATTGTCATCCGCGCCCGCCGATCCTTGGCGGGCTAAAGGGTCCAACCTTTGCGTGCGTGTTGACGATCGATCCATCGACCGCCCGGCCTGGCTGGGTCACGACCTCGCGACCGACACCAAACCCGCACAAACCAACTGTTCATCCGCTCGCGATTTTCCACTCGCGATCGTCGCGTGTCGGTCACACAGACCGATCCACGCTCTTGCCAACCAGTCGCTCCCGCGACCGTCTGCGGCGATCCACGCCGCATCCACCGGTTATCAACAACCCCGGTGCCTGTTCGCCCCCCGCAACACTTGCGCGTCCTGCGCAACTTTTTCTGCGCTTCACCTGCATTTATTGCGTCCTAGTGGGTCGCAATAGATGCTGAATATATCAGTAGCAATCGCCGTGCCAGATTGTGTCGATTTTTCACCGTGACTCATCGAAGGAAATCCATCAACGACAAGCCCAGGCTCTGCCCGGTCGTCTGGAAACTGGCTTGCAGGCTCGTCTGCAGCAATGAGAACTTGCTGATCGCGTCGTTAAAGTCGGTGTCTTCAATCTGAGACAGCAGTGATTTGGTGGCGATGTTCTGGTCTTCCAGACGCGCCTGGCGCGATTCGATCGCCTGGACCTGGGCACCGACTTCGCCACGCGTGCGAACGACCCGGTCAAAGTCGGCCTTGAGGGCTTCGGCGGCCTCGGTCATCGCGGCCTTGTCGTTCTCGATCATCGCCCGCTGCAGTTTGTTGATGTTGGCAAACACCCCTTCAGCGACCACTTCATTCACATCCGTGCCGGTGATCGTCGTGCCAACCGCCGGTGCGTCGAGCCCCAGATCCTTGACCGACTGCGAAAAGTTGAGTGCCGTCACCGAGATCGTTGCCGCGCCCCCCGCGGTGTCGGTCAAAGTGATTCCGTTGCCGGTGGAGGCGAAGCTGGCTGATACCCCGGCACCCGCGGTGGTGGCGGCGGTGTTGATCGCGACCAACACGCTCTGCACGTCGGTCATTTCCTGGGTCGCGTCAGTGCGGCCCGGCGTGAAGGGCACTTTCACTTCATGTCCGGCCTTCTTGGCCGCGTCTTCGACGGCAGCACAACCGCCGAGCACGATCAGGTC
>JBGSMH010000545.1:0-3182 GCA_041740275.1 Phycisphaerae bacterium | reverse complement strand
TTGGGATGGTGTATGGGAGCAGAAGAGTAAGTAAGATCGTTCGACCATTTAACTGTCGAGGGACACATGAACCGAAAATGGATCGCAATAGGGCTGCTCGGGTGTAGCGCCATCGCATTGGCGGCGGCAGAGACGCTGACCGTCGAGTCGAGCAGCGTTACCCTCCGTGCCGCAGCGGATAAATACTCCGCCAGCGCCGGGGAGATAAAGAAGGGCACGAAGCTGGACGTGATTGAAA
The DNA here is from genome assembly GCA_041740275.1 of Phycisphaerae bacterium. Classification (GTDB taxonomy): domain Bacteria; phylum Planctomycetota; class Phycisphaerae; order Tepidisphaerales; family Tepidisphaeraceae; genus BPJO01. The sequence goes on along the minus strand of JBGSMH010000545.1, from coordinate 2,944 downwards.
AGCGCAGCGGGTTTGCCAAAGTGCTGGTAAACGGCAAAGAGGCTTGGGTGCGAATTAGCGATTTGAAGCCGCGCGTCGCCGTTGGCGTTAACGCCAGCGGGGCGGGAGACGATGGCGGACCAGCAGGATCCGTCTCCGATGCGTCGGCCGGCAAGGGGCTGGGTCCCAACGCCGAGCAATACGCCCGCTCCAAAGGTGGTAATCCCAAACAAATCGACGCGTTGATCGACCGACGTAATCGGCTGATCGACAGCGGCGCTTGGGCGAAGTTTGCCGCAGAAGGCAACGTCGGCAAGAACAAGGGAGGGAACTGATCATGTACCGAAAGATATTCTCAACAATCGGCGTAGTCGCGCTGGGTATGGTCTGTATGGGATCGAGTTGTCAGCAGGCGGCACGTGACATGGGCAAAGTCGCCGGTGACGTGACGATCGCCAGCGGCGGATCACATTCCGATGCCCAAAAGTTTCGCCAGGGCACCGAATTGGTCGCCGGCACCGTTGGCCAATCGTGGAACGAACGCGATATCGGCGAAGCGACTGCGGTCTCTTTGACGGCCTCGCCGGGGCTGGTCACGGAGGAGGCACTCAACAACTACGTCAGCAATGTGGGGATTACCGTCGCGTCGGTGGTGAACCGCCCGGATATTGACTTCACCTTCGGTATCACCAACGACAACGAGGTGAACGCGCTTTCGGCTCCGACTGGCTTTATTTTCATCAGTCGCGGGGCACTGGCCAAAATGCAGGATGAATCCGAACTGGCGGCGGTGCTGGCCCACGAAATTGCCCATGTGGTTAAGAATCACGGGATGGAAGCGCTTCGCAACGGGCGGTTCGGGTCGCTGTTTCTCAAGGGTGCCCAGATCGCATCGGACGATCAGATGGTCGATCTGCTGGCACAGGGTGCCGATGATATCAAAGGCATCATCTACAACCCCCAGCAAGAGTCGGATGCCGACGCACTGGCGGTGAAGTATCTGAAGGATGCTGGTTACGACCCATCGGCGATGACGCGGTTTTTGCAGCGGGAAATGGCATCGGCCAAGACCGATTTGCGTTCGCACCCGCCGACTGCCGACCGGGTGAAAAAGACGCAGGCACTGGTCGGTCCGAACCCGACCGGCCAGAAAAACGCCGAGCGTTACAAGCAGATTGTCAAACCACGATAAGCGGATTAACGAGGAAGGTAGCTCATGTCTGATGTACCCCAAGAGGCCGATGTGCCCATCGCGCATCGCTCGATCAACCACCGACTGGGACTGATCCTGTTCGCGATCTATTTCGTGTTCTATGTCGGATTCATTGCGATCACCGTCTACGACTACAAGATTCTCGCCCGGGAAATCTTTACCGGGATGAACCTGGCCATCGCCTACGGGATGTTCCTCATCCTTCTGGCGATCGGCCTGGCGATCTTGTACGCGTGGCTGGCCAAATCCGATCCCGAACCCCCGACCGAAGCGGTAGAGATCTAATCAAGAATGTGAAATGTGAAATGTGAAGTGTGGAATGGAATTTCACGCTTCCGATTCCACATTCCACGTTTTGCATACCCGTATTTCACACTTCACATTCCACATTTCACATTGGACCGACTATGACGATCGCGATCTTCTTGTTTTTTGTCTTTTTCACCCTGGGTTTGTCCTGGTGGCTCGGCCGACGCGCTAAGACGGCGTCGGGGTATTTTGCGGCGCACGGACAGGTTGGGTGGTTCGTCAACGGCGTTGCGTTTGCCGGGGACTATCTATCGGCGGCGTCATTCCTAGGCATTTGCGGCCTGATCGCATTCTACGGGTACGACGGGTTTCTGTATTCGATCGGCTTTCTGGCCGGTTGGGTGGTGGCGCTGTTCGTCATCGCCGAGCCGATCAAGAAACTGGGCAAGTTTACCTTCGCCGACGCACTGAGCGCCAAGTTCGGCAATTCCCGCGGCATCACCCTGGCGGCGGCGATCTCCACACTCGTCGTCTCGATCTTCTATCTCATCCCCCAGATGGTCGGGGCCGGATCGCTCATCAAGCCTTTGCTTAATCTGCCCGTCATCCCGTTCCTGGGTAGCGAAGATATCTCCCACGCCATTGGCGTCATCCTTGTCGGCGGGATCGTGATCACCATCGTCGTCACCGCTGGCATGGTCAGCACGACATGGGTGCAGTTCATCAAGGGCTCGATGCTGGTGACGTTCTGTGCGGTACTGGTCGTCGCGATTCTGGCCAAAGGCATCCCGGAATACCTCGTCCCGGCAACGGCTAACGCGCCCGCATCCACAGCGGCGTTCACCGACGCCAAAGCGATCGCATTGGTTCATCCGGAGAATCCGAAGATTGAGTTCACCAAAGGCCGATCCCTCGGGCCGATCGAGTTCTTCGATGAGTTTTCGGACACGACGATCATGCGAAGCGTCAAGGATCAGGCTACGCCGTCGGTCCGTAGCGGCGATGAGCTGCTCGTGCCCGGCGGGTATTTTAAGGGCATTCGCTCAGACAAACTTGCCGACCGGCTCGACTTTGTCTCGCTGATGCTGGCGCTTTTCTGCGGCACGGCTGCGCTGCCGCACATTTTGATTCGCTACTACACCGTCAAAGACCCCGCCGCCGCGCGAAAATCGACGGTTGTGGGCATCATCGCGATCGGTTTTTTCTACATCCTGACGCTCTATATCGGGTTGGGCGCGATGGTCAGCGGCAACCTGGATCCCGCCGACAGCAACATGGCCGCACCGTTGCTCGCGGCGACATTCGGGACGTTACCTTTTGCGATCATCTCTGCGATCGCATTCACGACGGTGCTTGGAACGGTCTCCGGCCTGATTCTGGCTGCGTCGGGTGCGGTGGCGCATGACCTGATCGAAACCGTCTTCGGGCATAAACTCAACGATCACGCCAAAGTCGGTGCCGCCAAATGGGCGGCATTGGTTGTGGGCGTGATCGCGGTGGTTT
>JBGSMH010000544.1:0-4546 GCA_041740275.1 Phycisphaerae bacterium | reverse complement strand
CGGAAATCGCGACCGGCGCCGATAAGGAGAAGCTCGCCGCCGCCGCGGATGAAGTGCTTAATAAGCTGCAGCTCGATCAGCCGGCGCTACGGAGTTTGATCCTGGAGTTGATGGCGGCGCGGGTGAAGCCCGATGCGCCGGTGGCATCGCTGAACCCGCTGCTATTGCAGTCGCTTCGCGCCAAAGCCGAGGCCGAGACGATCAAGCCCGAAGGTGTCGAGTTCGACAAACCCGCCGTCGAGCGCGGGCTGGATGCCGCCCGGGAGATCATCAAACGCGGCGAGAAAGATAACCCACAGGTTTTGCAGGACAGCCGCTATGTGGCCGGTTTCCTTGAGCAAAAGCTTGGACGTCCTGAAAACGCCGCCGCCGCGTTCATGGATTACGTCGATGCGTACAAGGGTAAGAAAGAAGACGCCGAACGTGTCACCACCGCGTTGAACAACGCGATCGCGATCGTCGGGCAATTGTGGAAAGACAAGGTTGGCGACCCCAACGTCACGATTCTTTACGACCGAGTGCTGGATCTTGCCGTCGGCGAGCCGTTCAAGCGAACGGAGTTTGCGTTCGAGCGTGGCCGTCGATTGCAGACCGCCGGGAAGTCCGATGACGCGATCAAGATGTACAACGTCGTCACGCCGGAGAATCGGCAGTATGACGAGGCGCAATACTTCAAGATGGTCGCGATTCGGTCCAAGCTCGACAAACTCAAGAGCGATTCGCCCGAGCGGCCTGCGTTGTTGACCGAGTTGCAGACGCTGGCCGACCGTGTGAACACGGCATTTGAGAAGCGCCTGACCGGTGCCGATAAGGATCTTGCCGAGCGAATCCGAACCCGCCTGGCCCAGACCCGGCTCGTCGCCGCCGACGTGGCGCTGGTCGATCAGAAGAATCCGAAACGCGCCATCGAATTGCTGAGCGGCTTTGAAACCACCGTCAAAGGGCTGGCCAACGAGACCAATCTCATTAGTCAGGTGTTGCTGATTCGCGTTAAGTCGTTCGTGCAGACCAATCAGGTTTCCGAAGGGGTCAAGGAGATTCAGAAACTCGCCGCCGAGCGTCCGCGCGAGGCGATGCAGATCGTCTTTGATCTGATGGACAAGCTCAACGAACAAGTCACCGCCGCCGAGGGTGCCGGACGCGAAGACGAGGTTGCGAATCTGGAGCGAACGCGTGCGGAACTGACGCCGGTGCTCGTGAAGTTGATCAACGAGAGCGACAATAAGGAGTTGAAGAAGTTCTCGTACACGATTTCGCTTTACGATGCCGATCAACAGCGGCGTGCCGCAGAACTGACGAAGGAAGAGCCGAAACGCACCGAGTTGCTCAAGGCCGCGCTCAAGCGGTTTGAGGAACTGGACGGCAAGGACAACGTCACGCGGTATCTTGAGACGCTGGATGCGGAGCGTCGCAAAAAAGCCAACTACGATCCTCAGGTGAAACTGGGTCTGGCGCGGGCCAACTTTGCCCTGGGCAACTGGGACGCCGCCCGACTGCCGCTGGCGCTGCTTTTCCGCGACAAGGTGCTTGGCGACGGTTTTGTCGTCAAAGTCGGTCCTGGCGGCGAGCCGGAATCGGTCGAAAACCCGACGTATTGGGAGGCGGTGCTGATGCTGATGCGCAGCAATGTCGCACTCAAAGAAGGCACCGAAGGCATGACTCGCTGGCTCAACGATCTGACCCGCACCTGGCACGAGGGCCTGGGCGGCCAACGCTGGGCGGAAGAGTTCAAGAAGCTGCAAAAAGATCTAGGTGTCGAGCCGGTCAAGTCCGAAGAAAAAGCGCCCGCTGCTGCGTGATGTCTGGCCTCAGTGTATCTTGAATCCACCCGTCGATGTGCATAATCAGAAGCGATGAAAGTGCCGCTTCTTGATCTGACCCAGCAATACGCCCCACTCCGTGAAGAAATCCGCCGTGCGATCGATGTCGTCTGCGACGAGCAGTCGCTGATCCTTGGCAAGCACGTCGAGTCATTCGAGAAGTCACTTGCCCAGTATTGTCAGACCAAACACGCGATCGGCGTATCCTCCGGAACGGACGCACTATTGTGCGCGTTGATGGCGATCGACCTGCAGCCGGGCGATGAGGTGATCTGCCCGGCCTTCACGTTTTTCGCCACCGCCGGTTCAATTGCGCGGCTGGGGGGCAAACCGGTTTTTGTCGATATCGACCCGCGCACGTTCAATATCGACGTGACAACGATCAAGCCCGCCATCACCGCGCGGACCAAGGCGATCATTCCTGTCGATCTGTTCGGGCAGATGTGCCAGATCGACGCGATCAATGCCATCGCCTGTGATCACGATCTGTTGGTGATTGAAGACGCCGCCCAGGCAATCGGCGCCACACGCCACGGCAAGCCCGCGTGCAGTCAGGCGTGGATGGGGTGTCTATCGTTTTACCCGACGAAGAACCTGGGCGCGTTTGGCGATGCCGGGGCGATCTGCTGCAACGATGATGCACTGGCGGAGAAAGTGCGGAAGTTGCGCGTCCACGGATCGGGTCACACCTATTACCACGAGATGGTCGGCGGGATGTTTCGACTGGCGGCGATCCAGGCGGCGGTGCTGAATGTGAAGCTGAAATATCTGGACCAGTGGCACGCCGCCCGTCGTCGTAATGCCGATATCTACAATCGCGTGCTGGCCGGGTCGAAGGTGATCACGCCGTTGATCGAATCGGGTAACCAGAGCATCTACAACCAGTACGTCGTGCGCGTAGCCGATCGCGACACGGTCAAGAAAAAGCTGCAGGAAGCCGACATCGGCTCGGCGATCTACTATCCGTTGGGACTGCACCTGCAACAGTGCTTTGCCAGTCTGGGCCACAGGCCTGGCGATTTCCCGGAGACTGAAAAAGCGTGTGGGGAAGTGCTGGCGCTGCCGATCTATCCAGAACTGACTGAGGCCCAGGTCGAGTTTGCCGCCACAACGCTTCTGAAGATCGCGGGTTGATTCGCGCTACAACACTGAATGAAAAACGACAGGTGCCGATGTTTTGATTGGCACCTGTCGTTGTTTTTCACCTTGAAATAACTTGCGTCAAGTGGATTACGGAACGTTACGCCGGATTTCGATGGAGATCACGGTATCGAGCGGGTCGGCGTAGCCGTAGTCGCCTTGGAGTCCGCCGTTGAGGATATCGAAGCCGCCATCGCCGTAGAGGTAGTCGATATCATCGCCACCCTGGATGTCGTCGTCGCCGAGTCCGCCGCGGAGCGTGTCGTTACCCGCCCCGCCAATCATTAGGTCATTGCCCTTGCCACCGAGGATACCGTCGTTTCCGACTCCGCCATCGAGGGTGTCATTACCATCTTCGCCGATGAGTGCGTCGCCCCCTTGTCGGCCGAGCAGTCGGTCGTTGCCCGGTCCGCCGTACATGGTGTCAGGACGGTTCCCGCCGCCGAGCAGATCGTCCCCGGCCTCGCCGTACATGAGATTGCGTCCCGGTCCACCGGTGAGGGTGTCATTGCCGTTGCCGCCGTAGAGGGTGTCGGTTTCGTCGTTGCCGATGGCGTAGTCGTCGCCATCGCCGAGGTTGACCGCGTCGTTGCCGAGTCCGCCTTCGACGTAATCGTTGCCTTCGGCGGTGGTGATGGTGTCATTGCCCAACCCACCATACACGCTGACGGGAAGCGTGGTGCTCTTCACGCGAACGTAGTCGTTACCGTCTCCGCCGGTGATGACGATGCCCGTAAACAGATCGGCAGGATAGTTGGTCACGACGCCATTGAGAACAACCCGAAGATTGTTCCCCGATCCGAGGATCTGCAATACGTCTCCGCCATTGCCCAGAGTGATCGAAAGGCTGCTTTCGTACTCCTGCACAAAGGCGTCGGCGGTGCTCTGGTAGGCGACACGGACGGGTTGTGTATCTCTGAAGAGCACGCCGTGCCGGATATCTCCCGAGAACCCAACATTCAGGACGGTGGTGTCGGTGCCCAGGTTATTCGCGCTGGACGTGAAGGCGCGGAAGCCAATCTGGTCGTAGGTGCCCGGCGCTGTACTGGCTTCGGCCCATGAGATGACGAACTGGCCCGACCCCGCCACATCCAGTTGCGGGAATTGCTCATCGAGGGTGGGGTCCGAAGCCGCTGCCTGCTGGGCTGCGATGGGAGCGCCGGCGTTGTTATAGCGGCGATAGACGATGTCACGCTGTAGACCCACTTCAGGGATCGACCATGCGACGACAAACGAACCGTCGGTTTCCACGCCCACTGCCGGTTGGGTCGCGGTCTCATTATCGATGGTGATGATCCCGCCGGTCTTTGCACCGGTGGCGTCGATTCGCTGGGCGAGGGTGCTGGTGGTGTTGTCCCAGACGACGACCGATACGCCCGAAGCGGTCATGCCAATGTCGGGTGTGATGGAATCCTCAAAATCACTGATAAAGATTTCGCTGCCGCTGGCGACGCCCAGATTGGTGAAGCGTTGCCCAAAGATACGCGGGCCGGTCACGCCATCATCGGTTTCCCAGACGACGGTGAAATTGCCGGTCCCGTCGATCCCGACGCGGGGCGCGGTCTGAGCGCCGACTTCGGATGAAT
>JBGSMH010000543.1:0-12540 GCA_041740275.1 Phycisphaerae bacterium | reverse complement strand
TGCCGGTGCGGCGCTGGTGGATGAGGGCGTCGGGTTTATCTTTGGTCCGGTCGGGGGCGGCGAGATTCTGCCTGCCGGTTTCCGGGCAAAGAGCAGCGTCTATTCCCGATTCAGCGACATGCTTCGGCTGGTCGCCCGATCGGTCTGGCGGCACGACCCGCTGCTCAAACGTTGTATTCGCAAATCGCACCTGCTGCTGGCCGGGACGGAGGTGTGCGCGGGGTGGTTCAGGCGATATGGGGGCAAGAATATTGATGTCGCCTGCGCCGCGATCGCCGGGTCATCCGAAGTGCAGCAGGCCGCGATCGAGGCCCGTGCCACGCGCGATCCGAATCAACCGTTTACCTTCGCCTCCTGCGGCGGTCTCAGCTACTACCGCGGCGTCGATCTGGCGATCCGCGCCTTTGCCAAAGCCAATCTTCCCAACGCCCGCTACATTCACTATTGCGACGGGCCCTATCGCGCCACGGTGCAGCAACTTGCACATGATCTGGGTGTCGCCGACCGGGTTGATCTGCCCGGCGACATGCCGCATCTGGACTGTGTTCGCGGCGTCGCCCGAGCCGATGCGTGCGTCCACACCGTTTTGCGGGACAGCCAGGGGATGGTCGTCGAGGCGATGATTGCCGGCGTGCCGGTCATTACGCTCGATCACCTGACGCCGGGGATGATGATCACGCCCGAGTGTGGGGTAAAGATCCCGATTGACGACAGCACGACGCCGGATCAACTGGTCGATCAGATCGCCACAGTGATGCGCGACTGGCACGATCACCCCGAAAAGCTGGCGGGCATGTCCGAAGCGGCCAAACGTCAGGGCATGACCTTTACGCCGCAATCCAAAGGCGATCTCTATCGCGCCCACCACGCCCGCGTCCTGAGCGCCCTCCGCTCCGCCCCGGCAATTGAAACGCGTGGGCTTCCAAAAAGTGCTCGCATTTTTCGTTGTTGAGCAACCTTCTGATCGGATATCATGTTCAATAATGAGTCGTCTGACCATCGACATCCCCGAACCGATTGATCGCCTGTTGCGGCAGCGTGCCCAGCGCGCCGGACGTGATGTCGAATCTGAAGCTGGCGAGATGATCCGCAAAGCACTGTTGTTTGCGAGCATTCGCGAACTGTGTCAGAACGCCACAGCGGATTTTGAGAAGACCGGCATGGATAGCGAAGAGTGCATCGAGCAGCACTTGCGCGACGACCATGCCCGTCGCGGGGTGGCGTACGATTGATGGGGCAATCATCTTGTATTATTCGGATCAGGGCTGAAATGTGCGTTTCACTTTTGTAGCTGCGACGCCTGCGTCGCCAATTCGTAGCATGTGGGCTCACAAAATGGGCGTCGCAGGCGTCGCATCTTCAATCGCGTGATTCATGCCTGACCCGTATTACTTCGTGATTCTTCGTGACACCTTCGTGTCTTCGCGAGCTCTGCGTTTGAGGGATCTTCTTCACCTCGCATGTGATTCAACCCCATCACTGGTATACACTTGCTGATCGTGTCGAACGACGTTGATAATATCGCGGACCCGTTGTCGAGCGGGTTGAAGCCGACGCCGACGGCGAGAGATTTTGAGCACTATCGTCGGCTGGCGCGGCAGCGGCCGATCAGTGAGGCGGATTTGCAGATCGGGTCGTCGGGTGTGGCGCGGCGAATCTGGCGCCTGATCGGGTGGGCCATGTTGTTTGCGGCGGTCGCATCGCTGTTTGTCGTATTGTTCTATCATTTCACGAATAACCTGCGTGTGGCGTTGATCGTGGTCGGGGCGATGGGCGTATATATGTTCTTCGCGTCGCGATTGGCCGAGGGACGGTTTGACAGGCGGAACGATTAAATGGGCATGACCTACGACACGTTTGAGCGGTATCGTCAACGCGGGATCGATGCGCGTCGCGCCGGGCAATGGGAAAGTGCCAAGGTCTATCTGTTGGAGGCCGCCCGGGCGATCTTGGAACTGGCCAAGCAGGCACAGACTGAGGAGCTGAAAAATGCCCGCCGGGAGACCGCGGAGCGATTGCTGGAATTGGCGCGGGATTGCGAAGCGGCGTCGCGATCGAATCGCCGCAAACCCGCCGAGCGATCTAGCGCCGCCCCCGAGCAATCGACCGAATCCGGGTCCGATGCCGCCGACTGGATCGTGAAGGAAAAGCCGTCGATTCGCTTTAGCGATGTCGCCGGTCTGGAGGATGTGAAGGAAGAGATTCGGCTGAAGATGATCTATCCTTTTGCGCACGCGGACTTGGCGAAAAAGTTTGATATCCGCGCCGGCGGGGGGATTCTGCTGTACGGGCCGCCGGGTACGGGCAAAACGATGCTCGCCAAAGCCACCGCCGGGGAATTGGACGCGACCTTTTTCCGCATCTCGCCCGCAGACGTCCTGAGCAAATGGGTCGGCGAGGCCGAGCAGAACATCAAGAAACTGTTCGACGCCGCCGCCGAGGAGCCGCGCGCGGTGATCTTTATCGATGAGATCGAAGCGCTGATTCCTGCCCGGCGCGACGAGGGATCGAGCGTCATGCAGCGGGTCGTCCCACAAATCTTGCAGGGCATGGAAGGCTTCGACAAACGCAAGAACGCACCGGTGCTGTTTCTGGGTGCGACCAACGTCCCGTGGCAACTGGATCCGGCGGTGCTGAGGCCGGGGCGTTTCGACGAAAAAATCTACATCCCCCTGCCAGACCTGCCCGCCCGCGTGCGATTGCTCGAACTGTATCTGGGCAAGCGCCCGATCGGCGACGATGTCGATTTTGCATCGCTCGCCAGACAGCTTGATGGCTACAGCGGTGCGGATATCAAATACATCTGCGACCGGGCCGCACTCTTGCCGTTCCTGCGCGCGGTGGCGGGGTCAAAAGAGGCACCGGAGATCAGCCGATTGGTCGTCGAGCAGGTGATCGCAGAGACGCCGCGTAGCGTGACGCAGGCGATGGTCAAACGATTCGATGAGTGGGCTACTGCAGTTTGATCGACACGCCTTCTTCTTCCCACTGCTTGACCAGCCGCTGAAGGTCTTTGATCGTCGCGTTGAGTTCGCGCGTGGTATCGACCAGCCCTTCGTACAGTTTCGGATCGTTGACCAGCTTCCCGGCGGTGCCGGTACCGGCGTTGATCTTGGCGGTGATCTCGTTGGTCTGCTCGAGGATCTTGCTGGCTTCTTCCAGCCGCGTTTTGGTCAGCTTGGCGATCTCGACCAGTTCGGTATTGGCGGTCTTGCTGGTCTGGTCGATATTGTCCACCGCACGTTCCAAGCTGGTGGCGATCTTGTCGGCACGGGCGGTGACCGATTTGACGTTCTCGCTCGAGGCCTTCACATTTTCGATCGACGCCATGATGTCGGCCCGCACTTTTTCGTCGGCGACGATCTTGTTGGCGTTCTCCAGCGTCTTGCGTGTCTCGGCCAGCACCTGACCGACCTCGGTCAGCCGGGCATTGAGATTGCCCACGACATTGGCTTCGCGAAACTGCTTGGCGGCGGCGGCGACTTCGATGCTTAGGTTTTGCACCTCGGCCGGGAAAAACTCCAAGCCCACAAAATCCGCCCGGATCACATCCCCTGGTTTGATATTTCCTGTTGGTGCAGTCTCTCCCTGCACAAACTCAAGCCGGGAACCCGCACCCAGCAGCGACGCCTGGCGAATCCGTGCCGTCATGCCGGCAGGAATGGGCGGATCGACTTCCAATTCGGCCTCAATGCGAACATCCCGCAGATTGCTGTCGCGTGTCACGCTCAAGACTCGGCCAACCCCCACGCCGCGGTAATAGATGCCCGACCCGTCGCTCACCCCATCGGCGCGCTCGGCGATGAAAGTCACCTGCATCACCTTCCCCGCAAACGGCTGCGCCAGTTTCCCGCCAAAGCGCATGATCATCCACCCCAGCATTCCCAGGGCGATCAACATCGTTATCCCGACGATGACATTTCGACGATAGGTGGACATAAGCAGCGAACTTTCGCGAACCTGCGGAGCGTATCGCGGTTGGGGGGATCATTCAAATGAGATGGGGTATAGGGCTTGGGGCTTGGGGACTAGTGATAAGCATTTGCGGATTAGGGTTTTCCACAAATCCCTAAGCCCCAAGCCCCAAGCCCTACTCCAACCCCGCCAGATCATTTCGATTCACGCACAGCCAGGTGACGGACCAGCCGATCGCGAATGCGAGGCTGAGGTAGACGCTCGCCGGTGCCCATTGCGTGTTGATGGCGGCAAAAAACGCGTGGTACGCCAGCACCACGCCGCAGGAAGCGATCGCAAAGATCAGCAACCCCAGCGTCACCCGCCACGCGTTTTCAACGGCCCGGTCTTTCGATCGTGTCATAGTCGGTACTATCGGACGATGCGGGGGAAAAGCTGAAGGCGTGAATCACGGATGTGCGATACGCCGGGAGGCGTCATATTTTGCCCAAATTCTCCAGCACGCACCTTGGCTCGCCCCGATTCGGGACTGTCATTGCCGAAAAGAGCTCGATTTTTCCCCCAATATCGCCCTAACGAACTTCTGCAAAAGCACTTACGTTTTTCTGCGTAAGCCGAATATTTCCATTGACTGATGCAGAATGAGGGGTTATCAATAATGAGGTTCACGTCAATCGGGTTCAGAACCCGTGTCAATTGCACTCAGTTAGCGAGGATCGAACATGCAAAACTTGAAAATGTTAGTGGCAATGACGTGCGTGGTCGGTTCCGCGATGGCGGTTCCGGCGCAGGCGATCGTTTATACCAACAACAATAGTACGGGTATCTGGAATGACCCGTTGAACTGGGACACGCTCGTCGAGCCGATCAGTACCAATAGCGTAACCCTTGACGGCTTAACTGTGTCCGTAACCGGTTCTGCGTCATTTAGCGTGTTCACAAACAACGTGAGCGGGTATACGAACGGCGGATTTGTGAATGTCGATAACGGTGGCGTTCTTAACGGTTTCGGCAACTACTCACTGCGTTATGTCAATATCGCCGTCAACAGTGGTGGAACATTCAACGCCCCGAACGACGGAATTCGCAATACCATTACCGTCAACGCCGGGGGTGCCATGAATGGTGGCACGGGGCTGGTTCAGGACACCAAGACCCTTACCGTTCATGGGACGTTTAGCCCGCGTGGCACGGTGCCGGCGTCAGGAACATCGTTTACGCTGGGTGGCACGACCTCTGGTGTCCTTGACGTCAAAGCCACCGGCAAGGTCATTTTGGATCTCTATGCCAACAATTCCAGCGAGTTTTTCAGTGTTGCGGGTACCACTTCCGGTACGAAGCTGCTCTTTGCCGCAGGATCGGCTTTGGAACTTCGGCCCCAACCCGGGTACGTTCCACAGGTTGGCGATACCTTTGATCTCTGGAATAGTGCTAACGCGCTAGCAGACCTCACAACCCTTTCAAATGTCGCCAGCAGCATCACTCTCGTCGGGTCGCCTTACAACTTGGATACGTCGGCATTTGTCAGCACAGGCGTTGTGACGGTTGTCGTTCCCGAACCGGCGTCTCTGGGTCTGCTGGGACTCAGCGCGATGATGCTGCTTCGCACTCGCCCGCGTCGATAACGCTCGTCCGCATCGGGCAACTCATTTGCAGCAACGCGGTCCAGAACCATATGGACATCCACGCCCCGCATCCCTATCGTGGGTCGGATCATGACCGCCGGTGCGTATTTTAGGGACATCTTCGATACCTGCCGCACGGTGTTGGTGGGGATGCGGATCACCATCCGCTATATCTTCATGAAGCCGGTGACGGTCAATTACCCGGAGCAGCGGCTGAGTTTCGCACCGCGCTACCGCGGGATTCATGAGTTTGAGCTCAACAAATGCATCGCCTGCGACCTGTGCGCCAAGGCCTGCCCGGTGGACTGCATCTACATCGAAAAGACCGGTCCGCGGCGGATCGACAAGGTAAGCGGACTCGTCGAGGAATCCGATCCCAAAAACGGCGAATTAACGCGATTTGCGATCGATTACAGCAAATGCCTGTTCTGCGCCCTCTGCACCGAGCCGTGCCCGACCGAGTGCATCCACATGGGCAAACTCCACGACCTCAGCGGCTATCGCCGGGCAGATGCGGTGGTCGAGTTCACCGAACTCGACAAAAAAGGTCAGCGCACCCCCATTCCGTTGTGGATGGAGCGTAACAAAGACACCATCGGTTGGGTGTCAGAGGAGTATGCGCGCGTCAAGGCGGGCAAGCTGGCCGACAACGGTGGGGATATTCCCAAAGTTTGAGCGATAACGAATTCGTAGAAGAACCCCTTTTTGATGGCCGACAGCCTGATCCCTGCCAAACTCTCCCTCAAACGCGATACCGCGTTGACGATCACCTGGTCAGACGGCAGAGAGGTCGTCTATCCGGTGGCGTACCTGCGCGCCCAATGTCCGTGTGCATCGTGCAAGCAACTGCGCGAATCCCAGCGAAAAACGCGGCTTACCGTCCTGCCCGCCAACTTCGCCAGCGGGCCGGTATCGGTCGTAAACGCCGAGATGGTCGGCAATTACGCGCTTCGCATCGACTGGTCCGATAACCACGGCTCAGGCATCTATTCTTTCGCATATCTGACCGAAATCGCGCCGCCCCAAAATAGGTAGTTGGTAACGGTTGTTATGGTCGGAATAAATCTGCCCGATGAATGAGAGGACACGCCGCCGATGTCGGAGGGCGGTGTGTCGGAGTTTGTCGCGATGCAGCAATCGATTCAAGACACCCTTCATCGCCTGCTCGGCGTTGTTGAGCAAGTTGTCGCCAATGGCGCTCGAGCCTATGCCGTCGTGCGCAGCGGGCGCTTTGCTGATCTGCACGCGACCGATCGTCACGTCGCAAGATTTATCCCCGCCAACGTGCTGGATACCGTTGAAACATCGATCGCGATTGATCAGGCACCCGCCGCACTTCGCGTCCTCAGCACCGTTCTGGAAGAGCCCCAACTGCAATTGTTCCCCGCCCGCGACCGAAACGGCGCGACGATCGCGATCCTGGCGATTCGCTCAGCGCCGATCGAGCCGGCAAATCAACTGGTGATTGATTCGGTCCTGACCACACTTGCGGTCCTGACGGATACGCTGGAAGTCGCTTCACAGCACTCAAGCCGCACGCTGCACGATCCGCTGACGCATTTGCCCAACCGGGCGATGTTTGTGGAGCGTCTGCATGATGAACTCGCCGTCGCCCAGCGAACCGAGGCCAAGCTGGGGATGGTGACGATCGACCTGGATGGATTTTCAGAGATCAACGCGACTTACGGGCGTGCATTCGGGGATCGCGTTTTGCAGCGCGTCGCCGCCAGATTGCACCATGCGGTGCGCCGATCCGATCTGCTGGCCCGACTTGGCGAGGATGAGTTCGGGTTGATGGCGGTTCAGATGTCGGATCAGCCTGAAGGTGCCCACGTCGCAACCCGCCTGCTCAAGACGCTGAGTCAACCGATGGAACTTGATGGCGTGACGCTCAATATCAGTGCGTCGGTTGGCATCGCGGTTTGTCCTGCCGACGGGACAAACGCTGACGCCCTGCTTGCCAATTCCCTGGCGGCGATGCACCGGGCGAAGATTCGTGGGCCCAATCAATTCGAATATTTCACCACTCAGATGAACGCCGACGCGATGGAACGACTGGATTTGGAAGCGCGCCTTCGCGTGGCGATCGATCGCAATCAGATGTGTCTGAATTATCAGCCGATTGTCGATCGGCACGGGCATGTAACGGGCGTGGAGGCGTTGCTTCGCTGGACGCACCCTGAACATGGGCCGATCTCGCCAGCTAAATTTGTGCCTATCGCCGAGCAGACGGGGATGATCGTCCCGATCGGGACGTGGGTGTTGCGTCAGGCCGCCCAGCAGGCGGCGCAGTGGGCACTGGCGGGGACGCCGTTGCGCGTCAACGTCAATGTCTCGACACTTCAGTTCACCAAGCCCGACTTTGTCGAGATCGTTTTTGATGCGATTCGCCGCTGCGATCTGGACCCATCGCTGTTGGAACTGGAGCTAACCGAAAGCGTATTTATCGACAGCGAGCAGGAGATCGCCAGCAAACTCGCGACGCTTCGCGGTGCCGGTATTCACATCGCGATCGACGATTTCGGGGCCGGTTATTCGAACCTGTCACGACTGCACAATCTGCCGATCGACACGCTCAAGATCGACCGGGCCTTCGTCAACGAAATCAACGTCAAGGACGCCACCACCCCGTTGCATCACCGCACCGCGGTTTTGCGGGCGATGGCGACGCTGGGCAACAGCCTGGGTTTGCGGCTCGTTGCCGAGGGCGTCGAGACCGAGGATCAGGTCCGGTTCCTCAAGCGAATCGGCTATGAGGCGATGCAAGGCTACCATTTTGCGCGCCCGCAACCGGCCGATGAGGTCATGATCACCGCACTGGCACTCGGATTAGCCAAACCCTCTACGCGACTGGTTCTGCATCAGGCGGCGTAGATGATCCGCCGGTACGCCAGCGAATTAAGGCGCGACGTACTGCGATCCGGTGATACCGAACTTCGCTCGGGTGTCGGGATAAATGGTCGGACGTCCGCCAATGGCAGAGGTCACGGGGTTGTCGAGCACCGAACCCGTCGGCAGCCAAAGCGCTGGGTTGGAGGCTTCCAGATCATCCAGCGTTTCGGCGTGTCCATCATAAAACACGGCGTTCATGCGATAGGCACCGGTGCGGGCACCAGAGGTCAACGCACCGTGACGGAAGGCAAACAGTCGGCCTTCGCGGATGCCGGTCCCGTTGGCAAAATTGCGGCACCAGCTCTTGGTGTTGCCGAAAAACGCCCCGTAATCCGAAAAGGCGTTGAACTGGTGGTTGTCGGTCATGTTCCGCGAACTGATGGTCAGAATGTCGGCATCATAGGAGTTGGAGTACTTACCACCGTCGGCCATGAAAATCTTGGAGGACGAGGGGCCGACGCGAATCACCTTGGGGCTATACCCGTTGGGCAAGATCCAGTACCCCGCGCCAGTGTTGGCCACGACTCGGCCGGTCATGTTCGAGCCGCTGACACCGCCGGTGGCCTGGAGCATAAACGCGGCTCCGGTGGCGTAGCTGAGCATCGGTCCGGTACGTCCCCAGTTGCTGGAATTGAAGGGCTTAAGGACAAAGTCGCGTGTCGCCGGGCAGGTGAACTGCGGCAGGCGAACGTACTGGTCAAAGCGATCGCTGATGTTGGTCGAATCGGTCAGCGAGAGCTTCATCATCTTGGCCAGCGGGGCGACCCAATCATAGATCGCGATCGGTTCGCCGGGGGGGATGTTGGTGATGCTGACAGGCGACCCGTTATGCGTGTAAGCGGGGTTGATGGCGTCGCCGTTGGTCGGGTTCCAGATTTGTTTGCCCGAAGTATTGGCCGATCCCGGGATCGCGCCCTTGTTTTCACTGGACCACATCATCATCGCCTGTCCCGCCGAGCGCAGATTCGCCAGGCAGGAGACGGTCTGCGCCGCCCGCCGCGCCTTGGCCAGTGAGGGGAGCAGAATCGAGATCAGCACCGCGATGATGCCGATCACGACAAGTAGTTCGACCAGTGTAAATCCATTTTTCGAATCGCGCTTTTTCATGCTTTCTCCGTAAATTCGTTCCCAAAACATCGATTATTGTTCAAGGTCGCCTCGACCACGATTGGCATATTCTGCTTTTGTCGGAGGCGGCTTGACGTTGGTCTCTTGAGCCCCGTGAATGGGATTCCGCATCACCACGAGCCGGTCGCATTCGGGGCAAAAAGTCGGTTCCGGCTTGCCAACGTACTGATTGAGCAACACATAGGTTGGCGACGATTTGATCGTGCCTTCTTTGGTCCAGACGCACTGCTCTGCCGGCACGCCGGTATTCTTGCCCGAATGAGGCGAAGGCACCGGCACCGTCCATCCGTCCTGAAGCCGGGCATTGAAAGACTTACCTGTCTCAGTACACATGAAGACGCGTGAACCGGTCAGATCTGCGGCTTCTCCGCCGCCGAGGCTGGAAATAATGAACCAACCGGCCACGAGAATCGCGACGAGGGTGAGCCCCAGGCTCAGCGCGGAGCCGGCGCGCGTGTTCAAAAAACGTCTGATGCGATCCATCATGCTGATTCAGGCCTTCGGGTTGCAGAAAGTAACTCACTGACGCGACTGCCCGTCGCGGCTTAACGAACGAGTGATCCTATGAAGCTACTGCTAGCATCACGTTAAGGCAGTTTCAGTTTTTCTGGTGTTTTGTCGAACCTTGGTTCGGATATCATCAGGCTCAGTGGCAAACCGCATCATTATTGTGGGTGGCGGGATCGGTGGCTTGTCGGCGGCGGTGCGGTTGGCGGCAGACGGGCACCGGGTGTCGCTCTACGAAAAGAACGAAAATACAGGGGGGAAGCTCAATTATTGGCAAGCCCCACACCCCAATCGTCCGCTTGAAAACCCGTTCCGATTCGACACCGGCCCGTCGTTATTAACGCTCCCATTGATCTTCGCCGATCTGTTCGCCTACGCCGGGCGGGACGTGCGTAACGCCTTGTCGATCCAGAAGTTAGATCCGGTGGCGCGATTCGTCTGGCGCGACGGACAAACCTTTGAACTTCGCGCCAATCGGTCCGAATTGCTCGATCAGGTGCGACAATTTGCCGCAGACGACGTCCACGGATTCGAAAAACTACTGGCTTACGGCCAACACATCTGGGATCTGTCCGGCGAGTTTTTTCTGACCCGCTCCCCTGAACAAGCCATGCGCGGCGACGGCGCGTTCTCACCCCTGAACGCACTCAAAATGCTCTCCATCCCCTTGCGGATCGGCATGTTTCGCAAGTTCTCCTCGGTGATCGATCGGCATATACGCTCGCCACGCCTGCGCGAGGTGCTCTATCAATATGCCACCTATTCAGGTGCCAGCCCCTTTTTAGCCCCGGCGACATTGGCGGTCATCCCCTACGTCGAACTCGGCATCGGCGGGTGGTACGTCCAGGGCGGGATGTATCAAATCGCCCGCGCCATCGAAGCGTTGGCACGCGACCTCGGCGTTGAAATCCACACCCAATCGCCAGTCCGCAGAGTCCTCGTCGACGCGAGCAACAAACGCGGTGCGATCGGCGTGGCGCGCGGCGTTGAACTGTGCGACGGCACGGAAGAACCCGCCGATGCCGTCATCGTCAACGCCGATGTCGTCTATGCCTACCGCGATCTGATCGAGTCGCGCTACCGCAAAAAGTTCAATGGTGATCACCTGAAGCAACTCGAGCCCGGCGGATCGGGCATGGTGCTGCTGCTGGGCGTCGACGGGACGTATCCGCAACTGGCGCATCACACCAAGTTTATGCCCGATGATTACACATCAGATCTGCGGGCGATGTTTGAGACGCGGACGATCCCCGATGATCCGTGCATTTATGTCTGTGCCAGCACGCGGTCTGATCCGACGCAGGCCCCGGATGGCTGTGAAAACCTGTTTGTACTCTGCTCGGCTCCGCCGATCGATGGGAAGATCGATTGGTCGGTGCAAGGGCAGGTCTATCGTGACAAAATCGTGCAGACTTTGGAGGAGCGGTTTGGCCTGACCGATTTATCGAGGCGGATCGTGGTCGAGCGGCGGTACACCCCTGCCGAACTGCTGAGCGTGTATAACGCCAATGCGGGGAGTATTTACGGGATCAGCAGCAATGGGATCAAGAAGGCGTTCTTGAGGCCGCCCAATCGGGACCGCGATATCGCCGGGCTGTTTTTCGCAGGTGGGGCGACCCACCCTGGTGGGGGACTGCCACTGGTCGCACTGTCGGGCAAAATCGCCAGCGAGCTGACCTGCGAATACCTCGCTACTTTGCCGACTGGATCAAATACTGCTCGATCTTCACCGGCGTGAGCGTCAGCAGCTTTTGTTCGTTGACCTCCACCTTCTGCCCCACTCGATAGACCGTCTGCGAAGCCGCGATTTTTTCCCCTTCTTTCAGCGTTGAAGTCGGCACATCAAGAAGCAACAGCGGCGTGGCAGTGGGGGCGATCTCGATTTCGATAACCTGGGTGACGTCAAAGAGCGGGCCTGGCTCGACGGCCTGGCGTTTTTCGACAAAGGGGTAGACGATTGCGGATCGCTCATCGACGACCCGACTGATCCCCAATCCGTGGGGTAACGTGCCGATCGCGCCGGGCTGGTCAAACGTGGGGATGCCGGGATAGACAATCGCATCGCCTTTATTTGCTTGTTCGAGTGCTTTGCGTGCAGTTTCGACGCGCGCTAGCGCCGCCGACAGGTCGGCGTCGGTGGCTTTTCGCTTGCGGTAGCGTAGACGGACGTCTTCCAGATCGGTTTCGGCGGATTTGACTGCCTTTTTGGCCTCATTGATTCGGGCGGGGCGTTCGCGCTCGCTTTTGGCGATTGCCGCCTCCAAAAACGCCCGCACATCCGCAGGGGCGTCATCGGCGATGCGCACCGCTCCCCACGCACCGGTTGACCAGATCAACAGCATCATCAGACTCATTCGTCCGTACAGCATGGCCTGACTATACCCGACGGTATCGGGCCGTGTCGAAGCAAGCCACAAATTGCGGAGTGCTTCGCATTTTTGCGAATGCTTCGCCCGATCCATAAAAGGACTAA